>JAUWSB010000038.1 GCA_030610255.1 Bacteroidota bacterium | reverse complement strand
TAACATTTTGAACCCTGCTAATGGTGCTCCAATCACAGTTCCTTCACAGGATATGGTATTAGGCCTTTACTATATGACCAAAGGGCGAAAAAGTACTGAGAAACATATAGTGAAAGGTGAAGGATATCGATTCTATTCACCCGAAGAGGTAATAATTGCATTCAATGAAGGAAAAGTTGATTTACATGCTATTATCGATGTAAAGATCAAAGATAAAGAAGGTAACGAAACCGTTGATAAATTAATTGAAACAACTGTAGGCCGTATTTTGTTTAACATGGTTGTACCCGAAGAATACGGGTTTATAAACCAATTACTTACTAAGAAGGCTTTACGTGATATTATCGGTGATGTTTTAAAGAAAACAGGTACAGCAAAAACTGCTCAATTCCTTGATGACATCAAAGATCTGGGATTTATAATGGCATTTGACGGAGGACTTTCGTTTAACCTGGGTGACATCATTATTCCTGAAGTTAAAGAAAAACTTATTGAAGATGCAAAAAAAGAAGTTCAGGAAGTTATGTCAAACTATAATATGGGATTCATAACAAATAACGAAAGATACAATCAGATTATTGATATTTGGACACATACCAATTCACATCTCACTCATACTTTAATGAATCAATTATCAAAAGATCAGCAAGGATTTAATTCGGTTTATATGATGTTGGATTCAGGAGCAAGAGGGTCAAAAGAACAAATTCGCCAGTTATCAGGAATGAGAGGCTTAATGGCAAAACCACAAAAATCAGGCGCAAAAGGTGGTGAAATTATTGAAAATCCAATTCTTTCCAACTTTAAAGAAGGATTATCAGTACTTGAATATTTTATATCAACTCATGGAGCGAGAAAAGGTTTGGCTGATACAGCTCTTAAAACAGCCGATGCCGGTTATTTAACCCGCCGTCTTGTTGATGTTTCTCAGGATGTTATAATTTCAGAAAGAGATTGCGGAACCTTAAGAGGTCTTACAAATACCGCTTTGAAGAAAAATGAAGAAATTGTTGAAACATTACACGACAGGATCTTAGGTCGTGTTGCTCTCCATGATATTTATCATCCGCAAACCGGAGAATTAATTATTAAAGCCGGAGACGAGATAACTGAAAAAATTGCAAAACAGATAGAAAAATCTCCAATTGATTCCGTTGAAATCAGGTCGGTTTTAACTTGTGAAGCCAAAAAAGGGGTTTGTGCAAAATGCTACGGTCGTAATCTTGCATCAGGACTAATGGTTCAAAAAGGAGAAGCAGTTGGTGTTATTGCTGCACAATCAATTGGTGAACCAGGTACTCAGCTAACCCTCAGAACATTCCACGTTGGAGGTACTGCATCAAACATTGCCATATCATCAAAAATTGAAGCCAAATACGATGGTATTATTGAATTTGACGAACTCAGATCAGTTAAATATACCAACTCTAAAGGTAAAAAATATGACATAGTTATTGGCAGGTCTGCTGAAATGAAAATCATTGACAAAAATACAAATATTGTATTAGCATCAGGAAATATCCCTTATGGTGCCAATCTTTATTTTAAAAATGGTGATGAAGTTAAAAAAGGTAATTTTATCAGCGATTGGGATCCGTATAATGCCGTTATATTATCAGAAGTTGACGGAAAAATTGTTTTTGAAAATATTATTGAAGGTCAAACCTACAGGGTTGAATCAGATGAACAAACAGGTTATCATGATAAAGTAATTATTGAAACACGAATTAAAGCTAAAAATCCGACAATCAAAATATTATCATCAGATAACCAAGTAATCAAATCTTATGATATTCCCGTTGGGGCACATATAATAGTTGATGAAAACAAAAAAATAAAAGCCGGAGAAATTTTAGTAAAGATTCCAAGAGCTATCGGAAAATCAGGCGATATCACAGGAGGTCTTCCAAGGGTTACAGAATTGTTTGAAGCCCGAAATCCTTCCGACCCTGCTTCCGTTTCCGAAATTGATGGTGTTGTTTCTTTTGGAAAAAAATTAAAAAGAGGAAACCGTGAAGTAATTATTACTTCAAAAACCGGCGAAGAAAAACATTATCTGATTTCAACATCAAAACAAATACTTGCACAAGAAAATGATTATGTTAAAGCAGGAACACCACTTTCAGAAGGTGCTATGACACCTGCCGACATCCTTGCAATTAAAGGACCGATGAAAGTTCAGGAATATATTGTTGATGAAATCCAGGAAGTATATCGCTTACAAGGAGTTAAAATTAACGATAAACATTTTGAGGTAATCGTACGCCAAATGATGCGTAAAGTTGAAGTTGCCGACCCCGGTGATACAAAATTTCTTGAAGGCGAACTGGTTAACAAAATTGGCTTTCAGGATGAAAATGACGAAATATTCGGTAAAAAAGTTATTATTGACCCGGGTGATTCTGCTATATTTAAATCCGGACAAATTGTTAGCGCCAGGAAATTAAGAGATGATAATTCGGTTCTTAAACGAAAAGATAAAAAATTAGTTGAATCACGCGATGCCCAACCGGCAACTGCACGGCAGGTATTGCAGGGAATAACAAAAGCCTCATTACAAACCAATAGTTTTATTTCCGCTGCTTCATTCCAGGAAACTACAAAAGTTTTAACTATGGCCGCAATAAATGCCAAATCCGACAATCTGCTCGGATTGAAAGAAAATGTAATTGTTGGTCATAAAATTCCTGCAGGTACCGGATTAAGAGAGTATGAAAATATCATTGTCGGTTCAAAAGAAGAATATGATTTACTATTGGCTGCAAAGAAAGAAGAAAGCTTAGATTTAACAGATGAACTTAAATAATTTTTTTATTAAAATTAAGTAATATGCCCGAACAAAAACAACAAAAACAAATAAATATTGAATTGAGTGAAGAAATGGCAGAAGGTATTTATTCAAACTTAGCCATGATAACACATTCCACATCTGAATTCATTATTGATTTTATTAAAATCATGCCCGGTGTACCAAAGGCAAAGGTGAAATCAAGAATAATATTAACACCTCAACATGCAAAAAGACTACTTAGGGCTTTACAGGATAATGTTAGCAAATATGAAACTATGCATGGCACTATCAAGGAACCAACCCCAGGAGAAGTTTTACCTCCGATTAACTTTGGGGGACCTACTGCACAGGCATAAATTCAGAATTAATCATTATTTATAAACCTGATTTTTATCCAATGAAAAAATTATTTATCTTTTCAGCATCAATTATACTATTAATTGCAACTTCTAATAATAAATTGTTTGGACAAGACTCTAAACATGACATATCCATTAGTTATGGAGTTCTGACTAATGACCAATTTTTGGACTTTTATTCTGACTTGTTTATTGATATATTTACTCTTGGTCATGAAACAACAGATAATACAAAGGAATTGGGAGGTATTTTTATTACTTATAAAAATATCGCACATAAATTTAATTGGGGAATAACTGCCGGATATGATGCAATATTATCTTCTGACATTAAAAACAAAGATACATTAGTTGGAAAAGGATATAGTAAAAGAATCACCATAGCTTTAGAGGGTGATTATAGATACATCAACAAAGAAATATTTCAAATGTATTCCGGTTTAGGTATCGGATATACATTTAGAAAAGACACTTACAAACCGGATATAGGACCAGAATCAACTAATAATATAAACCATTTTAACTTTCAGATAACAGCTGTAGGAGTTAGACTAGGAAAAAGTTTAGGAGGGTTTATGGAATTAGGGTTTGGATACAAAGGTCTCTTAAACTTTGGTTTATCATACCAGTTTTAAAATTTTCAGGACACCCAAAATCATAAAAAATCTGCGTTGATCAGCGTCAAAATCAATAAAACAGTTTTATAGTAATTAACTGACACATATCCATACGGTCAAGTTTTACGCTGATAAGCACTAATAAAATACTTATAATAATTACATATAATAATAAAGAAAAGCACTCAACCTGGTTAATTCACAAATTATTATTATTGACTTTTATCAGGAAACTCGGGAATATCAGGTAAAGGTTTACGGTTTTTCAATTCCTCCAAAATCACTTCAATAGCTTTATTCAATTGTTCATCTTCGCCTGCATATTCTTTTGCAGGGTCATTATCAATTATAATATCAGGGTCAACGCCATAACCCTCAATAATCCATCCTTCACCATCAGTTCCATAAGTAGCGAATTCAGGGCGTCTCAATGAACCACCATCAATAATCGGTAAGCTTCCTCTTATACCAACTACCCCGCCCCATGAACGCATTCCTATAATTTTACCAATACCTAACTTTTTAAACTGATAAGGAAAAAGGTCGCCATCTGAAGCAGAGTACATATCAATCAATAATACTTTCGGACCAACAACCATAGCTCCTGGCTGAGTATTCAATGAAGTATTACGGCCCATTCTCAAATATACCAGTTCCCTGTTTAAACGTTCAATGATCATAGGAGAAACATTACCTCCGCCATTGCCTCTATCGTCAATTATAAGTGCTTTTTTATTTATTTGAGGATAATAATATTTAACGAATTCATTTAATCCGCCAACACTCATGTCAGGAATATGAATATAGCCAACCTGCCCATCTGTAGCTTCATTAACTTTTTTAATATTATTTTGTACCCAATTGAAATAATATAAATCACTTTCATCAGCAACAGGCACAACAATCACTTTTTTACTGTCTTTATCCGATGGTTTGTCGTTAACGGTTAGTTCAACCTGTTTACCGGCAGTATTAATCAACGAAGCATAAATATCAGTCATCCGATTGGTTGGTTTACCATTAATGGCAATAATATAGTCTCCTTCATTGATATCAACACCAATTTCTGTTAATGGTGAACGTGTGTTCTTTGTCCAGTTCTCACCTTTCAGTATTTTTTCAATTTTATAATAACCCGATTTATCCTTACTGAGTCCCGCTCCTAATAAGCCCATTTGAATTCTTTTGGCATTATGCTTGTCGCCTCCACTAATATAAGCATGCCCGATACTTAGTTCACCTATCATTTCACCAATTATATAATTCAGGTCGTTACGGTCGTTCACATACTGAACAAGCGGAGCATATTTATCTTGTATTTCTTCCCAATTCAGACCATGCATATTGGGAGCATAAAAGAAATCCCTCATCTGTCGCCATGCTTCATTATAAATTTGCTGCCATTCTGCTTTCAGGTCAACCCAAATTTTCATATTATCAAGATTAAGATAATCCTTAATATCAATTTTAGATTTAGGAAGATTAATAATTGCATACTTTCCTTTGTTGGATAGAAACATTTTCTTTTCATCAGCCGATATTATAAAGCTCCTATATTTACCGAGGTCAGTTTCTTTTTTATCTTTAAGATTGAACATTTTTAAACTTGTTCCTTTATCGCCGGTTGCAAATTTTGTATAATAAATATTTTCTCCTACGGGATTCAGATTAAAATAATTGGCAGCAGAAATAGGTAATACGACAGTGCGGTCAACGATACCATCAAAATCAATCTTTACGGTAAGTTCCTTTTCTTTATCGGTTTTTTCATCCTTTTTGCCTTTTTCTTCGTTTTTCTTATTTTCCTCTATTTCTTTTTTTTCCTCTTTTACAGTTACTTCATCATTTTCAGGTTCAAAAGGCGAAGGGGTGGATTTTTGTAATGTTGTTAAATAAATCTTACTCATATCGCGATATGCATGGTTCCATTCCGTATGACTGTATATCGGATTAAAATCCCTTTGCGAAGTATAGAAAAAATACTTTCCGTCTTTACTGAAAACCGGACTGCCTGAGTCATACCATTCATCTGTAACAGGATTTATTTCTTTTGAATCAAGATTATAAATCATAATCTGTGAAGACCCTCTGTTTTTTGGTAAAGTATAAGCTATCCATTTGTTATCGGGCGACCATGAGTAATTTCTCATTTCCCAGTCAGTTGCTTTGTCAACAATTGTGACTTTTTTAGTATCAATATCAATATATTTCAAATATAATTCTTTATCTCCCCAAAGTAACTTTTTACTATCGGTTGACCATACAGGATTATACTTGTATGTTGTACTATTTTTTGTTAACTGAACTGGTGGTTCGCTGCCATCCTGTTTGATAATATAAATTTCATCCTCACCGGTAACATCCGAAATAAATGAGATATATTTCCCGTCGGGCGACCATTCAACATTCCTGTCGTGCACACCCGAAGATTCTGTAAGATTTTTTGTGATACCCGATTTTGCAGGTACTGTGTAAACATCACCCCTTGCACCGAACACAGCTCTTTTACCATCAGGAGAAACTGCCCATGAATTTATATATTTTGAAGCATCTTTCATTTCACTCCTGCCATTTACAAAATCATTGGCAATTTGTATTTTAATCTTTTCAGGTTTTTGAGTAGCAAAGTTAAAATTATAAATATAGCCACCATTTTCATAGATTATTGAGTTATTCCCTAATGACGGGAATTTTATATCATACTTAGTATAGTCAGTTAGTTTTTTGGTCTCTTTGGTTTTTATATTATAAGAAAACAAATTCATGGTTCTGTCGCGATCTGATAAGAAATAAATAAAATCACCATGCCACATCGGAAAAATATTCTGGAAATCATTATTTGTTATATTTTCAACTTTTTTTGTTTTAAAATCATAAATCCAGACATCATCGGCCATTCCGCCCTTGTAATATTTCCATGTTCTGAACTCACGAAAAACACGATTATAAGCCAGCTTGGTTTTATCAGGCGAATAGCTGCAAAAACCACCGCAAGGCAAAGGAATTTCTTCTGATAATCCACCATGAGTTGAAACAATAAATAACTGACCTTTAAAAGAATTAAATGATTTTTTGCGTGAACGGTAAACAATACTATCATTATCTTTCCAGCACATTACAATATTGTTGGGTCCCATTCTGTCGGAAATATCATCCCTGCTAAGCGTGGCTGTATAAGTCAATCTTTCAGGAATACCACCTTGGGCAGGTATCTGATAAACTTCGGTATTTCCATCATACTGACCTGTAAAAGCAATGGACTTACCATCAGGGGAGAACCTTGCAAACATTTCATAACCATCGTCATTAGTAAGTTTGCGGGCAATCCCACCTGTCTTTGAAACAGTATAAATATCACCTGCATAGGAAAATACCACCTGATCGCCATGAATTGCCGGAAACCGCATTAAACGTGCCTCTTCCTGAGCATATATCAACATCTGGAAAACTAAAACTGAAATTAAAACTGCTAAGAATTTTTTCATAATTATTTGATTTTTATTAATTTATAATTTATGTGTATAAGTTTACGAAACTAAGTTATTTTTTTAAACGAGTTACAAAATAAAGCCATCTCTTGGCTGAAGCTTTGGCTTTAGTTCCTAAATAAGCATTCTTTTCATTCCAATATAATGCCACAAAACATATAAAGATTGTAATCAATAATTTAAGCTAATAATTTATATCAATATAACGGAAAAGTGTCCAAATACGAATACTATTTGTACGATTCCGAACAGAATGAGAGAGACTGCCGGTAAGTAAGTTTGATATTTTAGAAATTAAGCATCTGCATTATTTTTTAATCAGGTTGAAAATTAAAGGAAACTGCGGTATAAATTTACAAACAAGTAGCAGTGGCAGTGGCAGCAGCAGTGGCAGGAAAAATCATACTGCTACTTGTAAGTCCAAACCTGACAGGTACCTGTAAGAAACCAACTGATTGAAGTGGAGTTTGTCAGGGATGATGACCATAAGTTTTAAGGGATTATTATCCGTTAGATCATCAATGAGTTTCCAATAGATATAGTCAACTACATTGTTTGATATATGCTTTATAAATGCTAATAAATTATTATTTTACTGATTATAATATTTTGGTCAATATTTAGTTCCAGAAAATGTATCCCTGATGTATTTCCTGAAATGATAATCTGAATCTGCCTGTTTTTTTGTAATGAAACCTGGAAATCAATTTCCTTACCGTGTATGTCTATGATCCTGATATTATTTATTTTATAATCGTTTTTCAGGTTAATATTGAAAAGTCCCGAGTTAGGATTTGGGTATACCTGTGCGTAATTGTCAAATAATAATTCATTAATACTAAACGGTTCTGCTGAGACTTCACTTATCACAGAAACGCCATTAACTGCATATTTACCATCAGCATTGGGGAATTGCTGGTTGTACTGGACAATTAAATGAAACTCTTTGTTGTTTCCTTCCTGGTAAAGCCTGAAATACATTTCTTCCCCTGCAATAAAACCCTCAATTTCACTTTCTGATAATTCATCATCTGCAAAGGCTGTTAAAATTGTATAATTTAAAGCCGTATCATATACAGCTATTCCAACACACAAACCATCAGGTGTAAATGCACCAATAGGATCCCCTTGCATAGTTCCGCTAATGCTTTGCAAATCTGAATTGTTGAATGCAATCAAGTGGGAAAAACCGGTTTTAATCACATCATTCCACGGATATTCAATCGTTTTTTTCTCTCTTACTTGTTTATCCGTGATGTAATTGTAATCCCAGAATGTAAAACTACATGCTTCATTCACTTTAATAAAGTATGTTTTATCCTTTCTTAACAAATAGAGGTCTCCGCCAAAACCAGGCCACCATAATTCTTCTCCTCCAATCTCTTTAATGATATCATATGAACTACCCAGTGAGTCGGTTAAATAAGCTCTGTAGAAATCATTGGTGCTTAATACAGGCAAGAGATTCCAGCCATTGTGGTCCATATTGAACTCGACTGTTTTGTTTCTAACCTCCAAGCCATAAAACTCAACCGAATCATGTATAGACATACGCGCAATATAACCTGAATGTGTATCCCAGTTTTCGATGGTATTTATTCCCATTTGAGGGATATAAAACTGGTTGAAATTGCGAAGGAAAATAAAATGGTCCTGGATAAGTTCAAAAAGAAGAAATACTGAGGTGTATTCAGGAATTACATAACTTGAAATCCCCGTGTAACCTGCAGGCAAATCAACAAATTGAGTTATTGGCATTATTGGATCATCTCTGAATATTTCTATTGCATACGTGTAGTCAGCATCACCAACAGTAACTTTGGCAGTTACAATATTCTGAAAATTAGGCAAATATATTTCTTCTGCATTAAATCTGCCATCTACTACAGGGTAAAATTTACCATTTACCTGAACCTCATTGATCAGTTCATTTTCACAAACACCCTGTACATCTATCAGGAAAGCAAATGTATGTGTATAACATGGGGGTGAGGTGATAACGATATTTTTTGAATTATTTTCACGGTCGATGGCTACCGGGGTTCTTTGCAAAGAAGACCCTGGAATTGCGTATCCGGTATGTGGGTTGCACCAATCCATATTGTGCATAACTGTCCCTTCAGGAGTGGGGTATGAACCGAATTCTTCATAGGGTGGGAGGTCACCTGGGTAATACTGGGGGTCGAAGTACAACCATCTGTTATGGATGAAAGTAAGGACTGTATAATGTTGAGAATAACGCAATTTCGATCTTGCTTCAACCATTAATACCCTGTTTTTCGGAAAACCGCTTCTGTAAAGTAATGTGGTGGTTATTTGCGCTTTAGATGTGCAAGAACCCCAGGGGATAAACCCGAATTTATAGTAAGTACTTGCAATTCTATGTATGGAAGGCCAGCCACCCATATAGGCATTAGCAATAATCCAATCGGGATTACTAGGGGAATACCATGTATTATCCCTAAACCATAACCATATAATGTTAAGTTTTGCATAAAGCAATGAATCATCAAAGGTTGGAAATGCTCCTGCCCCAATTTCGTCAAGAAACATATCTATAGTGTCTGATTGCTGGTCTATATCAGGAAAGAAATCTTCACTTTGCTCAACAAATCCATCTTCCCTGTAACAAAATATGCCATTATAATCATAATGTACCAGTCCCATGTTGATTGTTTCAACAAGAAAATCTATAGGCATGGAATGGAGGGGAAATTCTATAGCCTCATAAGGTTCCTGAAATGTAAAACTTTTAGAAATAAACCCCGGTGCAAAGACTAAAACTGTGTAATCATCTGCTATGGGCACTTCAATGGAATAATAACCATTGATGCCTGTAGTGTCACTATAAACGTCTCCATATGGTGGCCATTCTCCATTACCTACATAAATTACTGCTCCCGGGATGCTTTCACCGGTTATGGTATCATACACATGGCCGGTAAACCAATCTGTTTGACAAAAACTGATGTGTGTAAAAATTAAAAGAAATAATACAATGCCGGAAATTTTTTTTGTTCTCATTTGTCTGAAGATTAATGTTTATTATTTTAGATTCGAAATAAATATAATATAAAGATATGATTTTGATTAATTAAAATATTTCTTCAAATATAATAATTTAAAGGTTGGATCACAAATATTTTGGTTTGTTTTTTCTATTTATAAAAACACAAATACTTTATTAATCAGTATTTCAAACCTTAACAACCTCAACATATTCATCAATATAAAGCAAATATTTTTCCACAATATCATATCCCATTTCTTCTATTAACCGGGCATAATGATTTATTTGTTTTTTATGCTTTTCTTCGGATTTACCGGTTTTATAATCAATCACTATTGCTTTATTTCCTGATAAGATCAAACGGTCGGGGCGGAATGTTTGTCCGTTTGGTAAAAGTATTTCGGTTTCGGTTTTTATATTAAGATTTTTTTCAAAAAACGGTTTTACCTGAGGATCCATAACAAGCTGCATGACTTTTTCCAATAATTTATCTTTTTCAGTTTTATCAATTATCCCTTTACTGAAAAAGTCCTCAACAGCATTTTCAACATCATCATAAGTGATAATATTTGCAAGCAAAGCATGTACCAAATTACCCCATTCTTTATTTCTATCTGGGTCGTTTACATCCCAAATTTCAGGTGCGGAAGTACTTATGAGAATTTTCTTCTTCCAATCTTCCGAAATAAAAGATTCTAATTTAAAAATACTTTTATCTTCAGGTTGAATAATTCTTTCAAAAAATTGCTTATTTCCAAATGAATATTCCATTGTATTTTCAAGCCATAATCCTTCTGACTTTAAATAATATACAAAAACATGCGGCAATGAATTAATTTCTTTCGGGTTTTCAGATGGTTTTTCAGTAAGAATATACAAGCGATCGGTAGGTCGTGTCATTACAACATAAAGCAAATTTATCATATCAAGAAACGACTTGTTTTTTTCTTCAATATAAAGATCGGCAAAAGATGTATCTTCCATATCTTTAATAGCCGGCAATAAAGCTGCATCCATTTCAGGAATTTCAGGTTCGTTAAGGTCAACCCATAATTCTTTTTTTGTCATTCGTGAGCTTTCATTTGCAAAAGGATAGATCACAACAGGAAATTCAAGTCCTTTTGCTTTGTGAATCGTCAAAATATTCACTGCTTTAATACCTTCGGGAACAATAATTGAAAGCTTATCTTTTTTCTCTTCCCACCAATCAATAAAATCAGAAACTCCCGAATTATTTTCAATAGTAAATTTTAAAACCGCATCTAAAAAAAACTGGATGTACGGGTCGGGCTGAAAATTTAACCCGAACAAACGAACCAACTCTTCACAAAGGTCAAAAACCTGCAAGTTCTTTAATTTTGATATAAAAAACTTATCCTGAAAGCTTTCCTGATTATTTTGTTTTAAAAAATTTAAAATATGAGTTTTTTGAATATTGTCCGACGGATCAAGCATAAATTTAATCAAAGCAATAATAAAATTCAGCTTGTGTGAACTGCTCAATAATAAAGATTCTGAGGAAATCACATCAATATTTTCATTAAGCAGAAACCTTGCAATATTACTGGCTTCTTTGTTTTTCCGGCATAAAATTGCAATATCACCCCAGTTGAAATTTTGTTGCTGCAATTCCAAAATAATTTCTTTTATCTTTTTAAAATTTATTTCCTCAAAAGAATCTTCTGCATTTTTTTTATCAATAAAATCAATATTTATATACCCGCCTGTATTATCAGTTTCAAATTCTTGTTCAAGATTCTCATATATTGAATCATACGGAGGTTTTATCAAAGATGCCACAACTTTAAAAAACTTATTGTTAAAATCCACAATTTCAGCCCTGGAACGATAATTTTTTTTAAGCTCTTCCGAATTATAATTCCGCATCAGGTTTTGTTCTCTTTCGGAAATAAATGGGTTATTTTCTTTTTTATAAATCTCAGGAAGTTTTGCAAACTGCTCAACCTCACCGTTTCTCCACCGGTAAATTGCCTGCTTGCCGTCTCCCACAAGCATATTAAAATTATCTTCAGAAAGTGAATTATCAATCAATGGTAATAGATTATGCCATTGCAAAACCGAAGTATCCTGAAACTCATCAATCAAAAAATATTTATATTTTTCACCCAGACGTTCGTAAATAAACGGTACCGGCTCATTTAAAACTATATCTGCAATTCTTTTATTAAATTCTGAGATGTGTACAATATTGTTTTGGGTTTTTATTTCATTCAATATTTTTTCAATTTCATTTAAAACTGCCAAAGGGTAAATATTTCGCCGTAAAAGTTTAAGAACCATATATTTACTATATCCGTTTATAATAATTTTTTCAATATCAAAATATATTTCCTTGAGTTCAGATTTAATATTATCAATTGCAGATTTTTGATAATCATCGGTTTTCCCGCTATACCAATTATTTTTTTCTATAGTTTGAACAACTCTTGAATTCGGTTTAATCTTTTCAAAATCACCGTTGAATAAATTATCAAAATATTTTCCAACACCTTGATTTCCATAATAAAACGAAAAGATTGAAACATCATTTTTATGAATAAGCTGCATAGCAATACCTGCTTTATCCTTTACCGAATCTTCAAACTTTTTAATATTCTCTAAAATCTTTTTGTTAATTTTCAAAAAATCATTTAGAGTAAGTTTTTTCAATTTTTCAATCTGATACTGACCATCTTCTTTTAACAGGGATTTGGCAAATGTTTGCAAGTCGGTTTCAATATTCCAGTTTTGTTCATTCTCAGTTTTATCTTCAGTAAACCTCACCAAAACTTTTGTTAATTTCTCATCAGTACCTACCCTGCTTATCAATAGGTCAATTGCCTGTGAAATAAGTGTATCCTCATCCATTTCCACATCAAAATTCAATGGGAGGTGAAGGTCGTGGGCAAAAATGCGTATTATTTTATGAACAAAACTATCAATGGTTCCGATGGCAAAATCAGAATAATTATGTAATATCAGTTCAAGTGCTTCAGATGATCTTTTAGTAATTGTTTCAGCATCAATTTTTAAATCTGATATTAGTTCGGGTAATAAATATTTAATTGTGATTGAATTTTTATCAGGTTCGGTTGCCGAAAGTTCAATCAAATTACTGATTATCCTTTCCTTCATCTCGTTAGCAGCCTTATTTGTAAAAGTTATTGCAAGAATATTCCTGAATTTCGTGGGATGCATTAAAACAATTTTCAGATACTCTTTAACAAGAGTATATGTTTTGCCCGAACCTGCTGATGATTTGTAAACAGTAAAGCTCATTTAAGTAACTTTTTTTATCCCGATAGCTTTTGAGGATAAATTTTCAAAATGATAAAGGGGTATAAGGGTATAAAGGTACTAATACCCATATTACCCTATTTCCTATATTTTGACTTAAAAACTGACAATTATTCTGTATAAACATTTCGCCCCTATGGGGCTATATTTTTGTGAACGCATTTTTCTATAAACATTTCGTCCCTAACGGGACTATTTTTTTAAACTCCGTTAGGAGTTAAATGTTTATAGAACATAGTAATAATCGCAATTTTAAGCTCCGTAGGAGCGAAATATAAAACAATCTTATGACAATAATTATCAACTCATTTTAATTTAACCGGACATCAATGTTCTTTATTATATAAATGATTTATTACTTTCAATAGTTACAAAATTATTTCACTAACTCCTTATTTCCCCTATTTCCTCTATTCCCCTATTCCCTATTTCAATAATAATTTGTTAAGAAATTTTCATTGTTAATTTAATACTGATTAGTTACAAATTATGAACTTTTTTGTAAAGTTAATGAATAATATTGATTTAATAAAAAAAATCCCGGCGTTCACCGGGATAAATGAAATAAGCAGAAGATATATAATTCATGACCTGAATAAATTACAGGTCACTATTTGCAATTGTTTGCATAAGCCTTACATTGAAAATATTTATTAAATATCTTTTTTGTATCAAAAGGAATATCATCAATGTAATCTTCCTCTTCAAGACTTAAAATATCCTTATACCAAGATTCTTTTGCTTTTTGAATTTTATCAAAAATTTCCTTTGTGTCAAAAGGAATATCATCAATGTATTCTTCCTCTTCAATTTCTATATCAGGTTCATTTTCGATTATCTTTTCATCACCATCAATGCTAAGACTTTTTACAACAGCTTCGGTATCAAAAGGAATATCGTCAATGTATGCTTCTTCCTCAATCTTGAAATTATCGACCCAGCCATCTGCAAATAAAAAGTTAATGCTAAAAAATAAGAGGATTGCTAAAGTTAAAATATTTGTTTTCATGGCTTTTATTTTTAGAATTTTATAATTTAAATTGTTGTTTCTTTTATAATAGCTATTTCCGTGCCAAAACTCTTAACTATCTGTTTTACTGTATTTTTCGATTATTTTTTAAAAGGATTTTTTATATAAAACTGTTCGTTTTTTGATTATTTATGTTCACAAGCGAACAAGGATCCCTGAAACATGCCCCGAAAAGCTTTCAGCGATTTTTGAGCTATGAATTAGTTTATAATAATATATAATAAATAACTGATATACTGTATTTTAATTACATTATAGGAATTAAACATTCAACACTCAACATACAATATTCAACGACCAAAGGGAGTCCGTCCATACGGATTCCTTTCAGTCATATGGATTTCCATTATTTCTTCATATTTGACTTCGCAGTTTCAATACTTTTATAAATTTTTACTTGTTTATTGATTATTGTGTGTTGCTTATTGAGTGTTTTTTTCTAAATAACATTAATAATTAATGTCGAAATAAATATTTAATCT
>JAUWSB010000167.1 GCA_030610255.1 Bacteroidota bacterium | reverse complement strand
TTTTACTTATGACGACCTGGGGGACCGCAAACTTGATGATGATACACATATGCTGCTGGGTGAGGAGACCATTGAGGGTGTTGCTTATTATGTGGTGGAAAGTACCCCGAAAGACGAAGATTATATGTACTCCAAAACCATTACCCGGGTCAGGAAAGACAACTTTATCGGACTAAAAAAGGAATTTTATGACGAAGATGAAGAGTTGCTTAAAATCCTTTATATAAGAAAATTCGAAGAAATATCAGGCTTTTTGATCATAACAAATTCGGAAATGCAGAACATTCAGAATGATCATAAAACAAAGATGATTTTAAGTGACATCAAAATAAACACCGGAATTTCCGATTCTAAATTTACCGAACGGATAATGATGAGGGGGATATAGGGATTTACGAATTACGATTTACGATTTATGATATGCAATTAACAATTTGTAATTTAATTAGAAGATAAATATGAAAACAAAAGGACTAATACTAATATTGGTTTTAATGGCGAGTCAATTTTCAATATCACAAAATGTTGACATTAATGGTTTTGCCAGAACTTATGAAGGTATTTTATACGATAACGGCGATTTTGGAATTATTCAGCAAACGCTTAATCTGAACTTTGAAAAGATGGGCGATAAGGTTGCTTTCAAGGCAAATCCAATGGTTTATTTATATAATGCCGACAGCCTTGATTTCAGGATGAGGGAGCTTTACCTGGATTTGTATTTTAAGAATTTTGATATTCGGATAGGAAGGCAACAAGTGGTATGGGGTAAAGCAGACGGTGTATTTATTACCGATATTGTTTCGCCTTTGAATTTAACGGAATTCCTTTTACCCGATTTTGATGAAATAAGAATAGGCGTGATTGCTACAAAAATAAATTACTACGTTGGCAACAGTACCTTCGAAGCAATCTGGGTTCCGGTGTTCACCCCGACAGAAAGGCCTCAACCGGGCTCAATCTGGTATGTTCAGCCTGATTTCCCGGCACCTCCTACCTGGGACCTCTCCAAGGAAAAAATAACACCAAGTATTGAAAACAGTGAGATATTTTTAAAATATACCGCACTTACTTCAGCAATTGATTTTGAGATAATGGGAGCTTACACCTGGGATGATAACCCGACAATGCTTACAAAAAAAATTATTGATACAGCCACCGGACAGTTAACAGGTTTATTGATTACGCCTGAATATAAACGTTTAACAATAGGAGGTGGTTCTTTCAGTTCTGATATCAAAAGTGTTATTTTGCGAGGCGAAGCTGCCTATTATAATGGTAAATATTTCCTGACCGAAGATCCTTTGCAGCCTGATGGAAATATTCAGAAAGATTATTTGCATTACCTGGTTGGATTGGATTTTAATATTGGATCAGTAAAGTTAAGTTCGCAATTTATTCAACAAACAATTCTGGATTATGATGACAATATCCTGAATGAAAAAACAGAAAACACGATGACTTTTTTAGCTCGTTATGATATGTTACGCGAAACACTTCATCTTGAATTATTCTCATACATCGGCTTAACAAATGAGGATGCACTGATCCGTCCGAAAGTAACTTATGATTTTGACGATAGTTTTTCTATACTTCTGGGTTCTAATATTTTTGTAGGTGATGAAAAAGGGCGCTTTGGACAATACAAGGATAATTCAATGATTTACGCAAAACTTAAATATAGTTTTTAAAGTAGATACTGAAAAGAAAATATTGTTTATCAGTTCGTTAAACGATTTAGTAAAAATAGATTGCGACATAAAGATTAACCCGGAAAATTCACGAATTTTCTGCGATTAAGAAATACCAACAAATTTAGTTTCTTCTCAATCCTCAAATTTGGGTATTTCTAAATCGGGGTTTCCCGTTTTGCTTTCCTCTATCCATCGCACATTCATAAAATTCACTTCGTTTTTGTATGAATAAAGCTGGTTAACAAGCTTATTACAATTACCTTAGCAGAAACATCTTCGGAAGAAACCATAAGTTTGTTGATGTAGCATATCTGATAAATCCAATTTTTAAATAACTTCAATTCTATTTTGCCGGAATCCTTTGTAAATCAATCATCCTGAACACAAAAAAATTCTTCACATTTTTTGAGTTTCTGATAATCGGAATTGTATCAGCCGGTTCAATTTTTTTAAAATAATTCTCATACAAATCATAAGGGTCTTTAAAATCCCGGCTTGTAGTTATAAAATAAGCATCCATGCCTTTGTAAAAACCTCCTCTTTTTTTATTTATCCATGCATATTTATGGATCCGTTCAAGACTGCCTATTGCAAGAACTTTCTTATTTAATTGCCTGGCAACATAATAATCAAGATTGGCTGCCGGAAACCAGCGATACGAAATTATCACTGCATTCGTATCAATTAATTTTTGTTTTTTGTCATGCTCAACTATGTTTGAAAACTTTTCACCTAATTGTTCCCAGCCATACATATCAAGCGAAAAATCATTTTTACCCAAAGTTTTTACATCAGTTGACTTATCAAGATTTAACCAACCATAATTAATTTGTCCGAATCCAAATATCAAAATAATTATTAAAAAATAAATTGAAAATTGTATTGGTACCGGAAATAATACTTTTTTTGGCTTCTTAACTGAAAGCTCTTCCAAATAAGCAGCAGCTATTAATATCAGGCTCAAATAGGCAAGTCCTGTCCAGTGAGGTAGTGTGCTTCTGAACAAAGAAAATACAAAAAACGTAAAAATCAAAGGTAAACTCAAAAACAGAAGTAATCTTACATGTTGTGAATTTAAAAATTTCTTTTTTCTGAAAATTGCAACCAAAGCAAAAATTATAATTACAAAATTTACAGGATTATTGTAAAATATCTGACCAAAAAATTCTGTTGCAAAATAATCCAACCTCAACATACTTCCCGAAACATCAACACGTTCACCCTGATAAGTAAAACTTATAAAATCGTTTTGAATATTCCAGATAAGGATTGGCAAAACCAAAACTAAAGACACCAAAACCGACAGATAAATGGTTTTACTTTTAAGCCAGTTTCTGTTATAAAATAAAATATACAAACCTGCACCAAACCATAAAAAAACAGAAGTATATTTTGAGAGCATCCCCAAACCTATTGTCACTCCGGCAAGCAATAAATAATTCCGGCTTTTTTTTGAAGAACTTTTATCAGGCAAAGAATTTAAAAGAAAATACATACTTAACAACCAGAAAAGAACCTGAGGGGTATCAGGTAAAATAAAGATTCCTGCAATTACAAAACAATAAATTGAAGCTGTAAATAATAAAGCAGCATATAAACCCGTGATTGAATTTTTTAACTTTTTCGCAATTAAAAATATAAGCCATGTGTTAATTGAACCAAAAATAATTGAACTCAGACGTAAAAAAATTTCATCCTGAAAAAGCAAATTAAATGAGAACATCTGGATAAAAAATCCTACCATCGGAGGGTGGTCAAAATGGCTCCAGTCGGGATACAGGGCATAAGTCCAATAATAAACTTCGTCATTACCAAGTTCAATAAAACAAGCAATAAATGCCCTGATAACAGTTGAAATTATTATCAACCAGATTAATGTTTTCTTTATTTTATTTTCTTTGTCTTCCAAAATTTTTAAATTATTACTACCAAAACTTCGTGGTTATAACTTTTTTTTTCTTCTTCTAAAATAAACAATATTAATTACTACAAAAATAACGGTTGCAAAGCCAACTATTCTGAGCAGCCAGGTTTTATATAAATCTATTTCGGCAAGCCGGGGTTTCTCCGGTTTATCGCCTTTATATCTGAAAACAGGATTTAAATAAAAAACATTTCTGTTCGGGAAAATAATTTCAGTGCGAATATAAGTGTCTTCAGATTTGATTTTATACTTTGCACGTTTTGTATCAGCTACTGTTTTTTTTATTTCACCATTCTGACCAATAAACCTGAATTCTTTTGCCTTATTACTCACTTCAACAATTAATGTATCACCCGAAACTTCAACTTTATTCAGAGTAGCAATTTCGCTTGTTTTTTGTTTTTTAACTTCAAAGCTCTCACCTAACGGGCGATAGATGTCTGCTCCAAAAGCTTTTCCTTGTTTTAATGCTTTAATAACACTATCAGCAGCAAGACTTTTTGTATTAATAAAAGTACAGCGATGACCTATTTCATCAGGATTGGTAATATCATGTGCATCATCATCACTTAAAATAGTTGCAAAATGCCCTGTCGAAAGTGCTGAATCCCAATGCGCTGTTGATATTCTGAAATTATTCAATACTTCTATTCCGTCATAATTTGTTAAAAATTTGAAATCTTCAGGAGAGTATGCACCTCTGAGTTTAGGATGGGCTATATAAACCAATTCATTTTTTTCTCTCAGCGAATTTAAAATATGTTGTTTGTGATGAATATTCTGAAAAAACATGTAATCTTTCCAGTTAACCTTTTCTGAACCAATACAAACCTGATGATGTTTCAAAATACTGTAACCATGTTCATAAACCGGAATATATGACTCATTTTCAATGCCATGTTTGTTTATTTTCATATAATCTGATGTAACAATAATATCATATCCAAGGTATTTATAAATACTGTCAATTTCTTTGTTTGAATTTTTCCAGCCATTAGTTAATCCTATCCATGCATAAGACTGGATCTGGAAATTTCCTTTCCGCCACATAGTGCTGTCAATATCCTGATAAGGATTATAAATTTTACTGCCTGAAAAAACTTTTATCTCAGGAAATTTATAAACAGGAGCAATCAGATATTGAATCAGTATTACTGAAAAAAAGATAATTAGAAAATATAAAATTATTCTCCAGATAATAACAAATATTTTTTTTAGGATTTTTATCATCAAATAAAGTTATGTATAGAAATCATTAATTTTAATAAACTGCAAATTTAATATGTTTTGTAACATAACGTAACTAAAGCTACAAACAAAAAAAATATTAAGGCTAAGGCTGAGGCTGAGGTTGTGGAATTTATGGGGTTTTGTAAAAAAATGTTCGTACCCTTTTTCAATATTAGAAATTTAAAGTGTAAAATTCCTGTATATTAATACACCATGCTATCCCGAAAACTTTAAGGATGGTGCTAATCTTATGAGAATAGCACCAAACTTCAGTTTGGTGTGATGAATACAAATCCCTTAATAATAGTGCGTTTCAACGCACTTACCTGTTTAGGCTTGTCAGCTATCGGGACAATAGAAAATTAAAAATGTTTGATGACTATCGGGAGTATTA
>JAUWSB010000006.1 GCA_030610255.1 Bacteroidota bacterium | reverse complement strand
TTTTATTTCATTAATTATCATTTCAGGTTTTGCATTAAATCAGGGATGTAGTCCAAGTAGCGATGACCTTGAAGGACCTGTAATTATCATTTATGGTGATAATCCTGTAACAATACCATTAGGCAGCAACTGGCTTGATTACGTGCCAAATCCACAAGCAAATGCGTGGGATAACTGGAGTGGTATTATTGAATGGGGTTATGAAGACAATGTTAATAAAGATTCTGTTGGACAATACATTGTTATATATTTTGCCGTTGACCTTTCTAACAACGAAACAACTGCCGAAAGGATTGTTTTTGTAATTAATAATGCCGAAAAATATGATGGAGCTTATGATGCTGTTAATGTAATTGCCGGTGTTTCTCACGAATACGAACAAACTATTACATCTTCATACAACATTAATAACAGAATAAATTTTTCAAAATTCGCGTATAATGCAAACGGAACAATTTACGGCAATATTTCAGGAAATACAATCACTATTCCATCACAACAAATTGACAATATTTCTTTTTACGGCTCAGGAACTATAAGCACTTCCGGCAATATAACAACTTTTGTTATTCATTATACTGAAATTATTAATGGTAACGCTTTAATCGGCATGACTACATTTACAAAAAAATAAATTTTAAGTTATGGAAAATCAAAATAAGTTTATCTTATTTATCCTGATAACCATACTCTTTATAGGTTTTGGTTGTAAAAAGGATAAAACTCCGCCTGTTATTACGATTCTTGGATACAATCCTATAACAACCTGCGTTGGGATTCCTTATGTTGACCCGGGAGCAACAGCAACTGATGATGAAGATGGCGACATTACCGATAAAATCAATACTACAATTGAAATTGATACCAGCCAATCCGGAACAGGACATGTATATTATTTGGTAAGCGATAATGCAGGTAATACTGCCAGTGCAACAAGGACAGTTAATGTTATTTATTGTAAGAAATAAAAAACAATATAAATACTATATTGATTGAACATTGCATACCATATTTAGTTATAATGTACAATTATTTTATATAGTGTTGTATGTATAAATAAGTTGAACGCAATAATTAGATTTAATAAACATGAAAACTAGTTATCCTAATAAAAATCAATTATACAAATCCCATAAACTATTCACTATAAAACCTTTAATAATTATTTTGAAAATTATATTATTATTTCAAGTTTATAATAGTTATGCAGTATATTTTAAACTCAGTGATTATAATTCAGGAGGAAGAATAGTCTCACTTGATATTAATGGAGACTTTGTGTATACAGCAAAATATGATGGATTATTAGAAATAATTAATATCTCTGATCCTGAACAACCTCAATTAGTTGGTAGTATTCAAATATCAGATTATAGTCCCGGTGTAGCTGGTAGGATTATCGTTGCAGATACAATGGCATTCATTCTTTGCCAAACCGATATTCATATGGTTAATATTGCAAATCCTTCAACTCCGGTTTACGCTGGGAGCTTAGATTTTAGTAGGGCCTCAGATATCATAATCTCAAATAATTTAGCCTATATTGCCGGTTATTATGAATTTCATATTTTGGACATATCGAATATTCAATCACCACAACTATTAGGTTCATTGTATGGTCAGCTTGATGGAATTTGCTTAAAGGATACATTAATTTATGGTGTTCATTCAAGTAGCCCGAATAACCTTCGTATAATAAATATTACAGAACCTCAA
Organism: Bacteroidota bacterium; assembly: GCA_030610255.1. Taxonomy (GTDB): domain Bacteria; phylum Bacteroidota; class Bacteroidia; order Bacteroidales; family JADFUO01; genus JADFUO01. The sequence continues at coordinate 30,658 of JAUWSB010000006.1, read as the reverse complement.
AATCCAGTTTTGCTTAGTAACTTTGATTTGCCAATTTATTCACATGCAGATATCGCATTTTCTGATTTTCATGTTTACATTGTTAATAGTAGACATTTTTGGAGCATTAATGTAGATGATCCTGCTAATCCGGTTATGATTGATACACTGATAGTTGAAGATCATACAAATAAAATTTATATACAAGATAATAAGGCTATAATTAATCATGGTCGTTCAGGAATTAAGGTCATTGATATTTCCGATCCTTCTAACTTGACGGCGTTGGGATATTATGATACACCGGGATTTAGCGAACAACTTGTTGTAAGTGATAATATTGCGTACGTGGCTGATTCATATTCCGGACTTCAAATAATTGATATTACTGATAATGATATTCCATATTTAGTTAGCTCTTTTCAAACCATTAGCTGGGCACGAGGAATGGATGTCCATGATGATTTTTTATATCTTGCTGATGGATATGCCGGATTGGATGTGGTAGATATTTCAAATGTTTTTGATCCAATATTAACCGGTACATATTTTAATGGAATTGGTTCATCTGACAATGTATCCATATTAAAAAGCAATCTATGTTTTAGCCGTGATTATATGAAATCCGAACTCCTTTTTATTGATATCACAATTCCTTACAATCCCATCATACTCCATCAGGTTGATCTAACCACTACTTTTCCAACTGAACCAACTGCTATATTTCAAACTGATTCACATGTTTTTGTCGGAGATGAAAATACATTACGTATATATGATGTTGCAGACTTTAGTAATCCTGTAATGATAGCAACATATACTACTCCAGCCCCAATTACAGATGTTATTGTCGCAAACAATAAAGCCTATATCTCAATTAGAGAAAATGGAATAGAGATTATAAATCTTAAAAATATTAACTCACCTCAATTTTTAAGTTCATATAGTACTCCGGGTAATGCTGAGAAAATAACATTACAATCGGATATATTGATTGTTGCTGATGGTGAAAGTGGATTTCAAATATTAGATGTTTCAAACCCGGCATCACCATTTCTATTGGAATCAATTAAACCTCATGATAATTCTAATATTAAAGTGAAACCGCTAATTGTAAATAATAAAATGGTCATTATTGATAATGAATGGAACGAAATATTCACATACAACATAAGTGATTTTAATAATATACAATTACTATCTTCTCTCAGGCTAAATGCTGAAATATATAGACTTATTTACCATTCCGAATTATTTTTGTGCTCAATTTATTACTATGGAATGATTATGCTTGAAAACTCAGCCATATTATCGGTTAATGAAAATAAAAATTATAATGATGATAGAAATGACTTTAACATTTACCCGAATCCTTTTAAATTCAGGACAACCATAAGCTACAACTTAAAGGAAAGGTCATTTGTGAACATCGAAATATTCAATCAGTCAGGAATGAAAATTAAATCATTAATTAACGAGATTAAAGATGCCGGAGTAAATAATGTGACATGGGATGGAACTGATGGAAATAAAAAAGAAGTGGCATCAGGTTTTTATATAGTCAATATTAGGTATCAAAAGAAAAATGAAAAGAGGAAAATTGTATTAATGAGATAATAGTATTGATTAATACAGCGCCCAATAAATAAGCTTCAAACGGCTTGAAAAACCAAATTTAAAGCAGATGTTGAATTATATTGGAAAATATAGTTACCTTAGCACACAGATATAGAAAAATAAACGTAATAGTAATTAAACTCGCTCGTTATGCCTCATTTCAACTTATATAACTGACAAAAATGAAGTTAAATAAATTACAGCTGTGTTCATTATCTGGCATACTTGGTTCACTTTTGATGTTTACAGGAGATATGTTACTATATTATGAACCTGTTAGCGGACGTGAATATGACAGTGTTGCCGTAATGAGTGCAATGCCAATAGAAAGGTTGATAGCGGGAGGATTAATTGGACCAATTGCATCTATATTTTCCTTAATAGGCGGGTACATCTTTTATATTGTCTTTCGATCAATTAATAAGGTCTTAGCAAAAATTCTTTTTGTAAGTTTTGCAATTTTATTTATTGTCGCAGGATCTTACCATGCAGTATTTGCAAATTATGGCATTATTGGAAGACTCCCGGAATCACTACAATCCAAACAATTATTATTATTTAGCACATATTTGGAGTCAATATATACTGTAATATTTATTTGTGGAATTTTATGGACTCTCATATTATTCTATTTAGTTATTTTCAAGAAGTCTCTGTATCCAATATGGATGCTTTTATTCACGCCTACCTTACTCGTATTATTAAGTCAATCCCTGAAAGATTATATTCCTTATCCTTTAGGTGCTATTATTTATGGTGGATGGATAAATTTATGTTTTATGTTATTTTTTATTGTTTGTTTTTTACATTTTAGCAGGAAAAGAATTAAATCTGTCATAAGTGATCATGAATTATAAAACGAGGCATAATAAATAAGCTTCAAACGGCTTGAAAAACCGAGTTTGAAGCAGATGTTGAATTATATTGGAAAATATAGTTACCTTAGCACACAGATATAGGAAAAATAAACGTAATAGTAACTATACTCGCTCGTTGTAAAACATATGAGGATAAAATATAATTTAGTTAAAAATAAATATAAATGATTGGTGTTGTTGGTGGAATAGGTCCATATTCTGAAATAGATTTACTTAGAAAAGTATTTGATAATACATTGGCAAACAGTGATCAGGAACACCTTGATGCAGTGCTACTGTCTATGCCATCAAGGATTGAAGACCGAACAGAATACTTGATTGGTAACATCAAAGAAAATCCTGCCATTGCCATTGCAGAGGTACTTCTTAAACTGCAAAATGTGGGAGCCACTGTTGCTGGAATTCCATGCAACACCGCTCACTCAGAAAAAATATTCAACGTTATTCAACTTGAATTAAAAAAAGCTGAAGCCACTATTAAGGTATTGAATATGATAGAAGAAACGGTCTCATTTATTGCTGTCAATCACCCAAACATTACTAAAGTTGGTGTACTCTCAACCACCGGAACTTATAAAAGTGGCGTTTATACCATAGCATTTCAATCAAAAGGATATGAGGTAATAGTACCTTCATTAGAAATGCAGGAAAATCTGATTCATCCTGCAATTTACCATCCAACCTATGGTATTAAAACTATAGCTAACCCTATTCACCCGCAGGCAAGAAAAAACTTATTACAAGGTATTTCATTTTTAAAAGAGCAAGGTGCTCAAGCCGTTATTCTTGGTTGTACTGAAATACCGCTGGCAATAACAGAAACGCAAATAAATGGTTTGGTAACCATAGACCCAACAAATGTTCTAGCAAGAGCATTAATCTATAAACATAATCCAAAAAAATTAAAATCACTTTAGCTATTTATTATGTCTAAAATTATAATTATCCTTTTTGTTCTCTTAAATTTTTTCTCTAACTGTCAAGCCCAAAACAGATCAAGAGCCAGAGAGCTTGGTATAGAATCCGGTATTCTTACACCGGGCAAGTGGAACGCCATTACAGATGTAAAAGGTGTTTCGGTGGGTCAAAAAACGCTTATTGAAGGAGATTCTATTCGCACTGGTGTTACTGTGATTATTCCACATCAAGGAAATATTTTTCAGGAAAAAGTACCTGCCGCCGTGTTTGTAGGTAATGGATTTGGCAAGGCAATTGGTTTTACGCAAATAGAAGAGCTCGGCAATATAGAAACACCTATAGCTTTAACCAACACACTCAATGCTTTTCTTGTTGCCAATGACTTGATTGACTATACTTTATCAATTCCTGAAAATGTCAAAATCAGATCGGTCAACCCAGTAGTGGGCGAAACTAATGATGGATGGCTTAATGATATTAGAGGGCGTCACGTAACTGGCACACATGTGCAAGAGGCTATTAATTCTGCAACAACAGAAGCTGTTGAAGAAGGGAATGTAGGTGCCGGAACAGGAACAAGATGTTTAGGTTTTAAAGGAGGTATTGGCACTTCTTCTCGTGTACTTCCTAAAGAAAAAGGCGGTTATACGGTAGGTGTTCTTGTTCAAACCAATTTTGGAGGAATTCTTACTATAAATGGTGCCCCGGTAGGTGAAGAACTCAATAACTTTTATATGGCCGAAGATGTTCCTTATGTATTAGATGGTTCTTGTATGATTGTAATTGCTACCGATGCTCCATTATCTGCCCGAAATTTAAAGCGTTTGGCAAAACGTTCCTTTTTGGCGTTTGGCAAAGTCGGATCTTTTTCTTCTAACGGTAGTGGTGATTATAGTATTGCCTTTAGCACCCACCCGGAGCTCCGTATTCCATATAGTTCAAAAGAAATAGAAAAAACCGTTCCCGAAGTTTCTAATTACCACATGTCACCTCTTTTTCTTGCTGTAGTTGAAGCCACCGAAGAGGCAATTTACAATTCCCTTTTTATGGCTATGGATATGACTGGTCAAAAAGGGAGAGCAATGAAAGCTTTACCTATTGAGAAAACGCTAAAAATAATGGATGCCTATAAAGCACGTAAAAAGTAGAATTCTATCATCTTATATTTGATGTTATTAATAAATGTCTTCGATAAATATTGCAACTAACAATTAAGATTTGTTTTAACATAAAGAGGAATTCAAAAAAAAGAAATTGTTGAAATAATTTTGCAAATATGTTTAAAAAAAATAATGGATTTATGAACTGTTTAAATACTTATTATGAGATGCTGAACAAAAAATTAATATTCTGTGGTCTGTTTTTACTTATTTCTTTATTTAGTTTTAGTCAAAATAATTTACCAACGAGTAAAAAATTTTCTCAGGCTCTAACAAAAGGAACCCGAACCACTAAAGGAATACCGGGAGCAAAATATTGGCAAAATAGAGCTTCATACAATATTACGGCAGAAATTATTCCTCAAGAAAAAAAACTTTTTGGTACCGAAATAATTAATTACGAAAACAATAGTTCAGATACACTGAATCAAATAGTATTTCATGTTTTTCAGAATCTTTATAAAAAAGGAAGTCAAAGAGATTCTCCTGTACATCCAGACGATGTACATTCTGGAGTTGTAATTGAAAATTTAAAAATAAAAAATAAGCTAATTACTGATTTTACCACTTCTGGCACACAATTAATTGTAGAACTTGAAGAGCCTGTTATGCCTTCAGAATTAATAAATATTGAAATATCGTGGAACTTTTCAATTCCTACTAAAAGTGATATACGCATGGGAGGTAAGGATGAATCATCCTTCTTTTTAGGGCAATGGTATCCTAAAATTGCGGTATATGACGACATAGATGGTTGGGATAAAAATACCCACACTGGTGGTCAAGAATTTTACTATGATTTAGGTAATTTTAAATACTCTGTTAAAGTACCCAATGGTTATATTGTTTGGGGGACTGGTATGCTACAAAATGCTAAAAACGTTTTATCAGAAAATATATATACAAAGTACATGCAAGCTCAAAAAAGCGATTCTATTATTTTAATAGTAAGCTTAAAAGATTACAAATCAGGAAAAGCAATAACGCAAGGCGATATTTGGGAATTTGAAGCAAATAACGTTTCTGATGTAGCTTTTGGTATTAGCAATCATTACCTTTGGGATGGAACTTCATTAAGTGGAGTATCTGAAAACAACATTTTAGTAGAAGCAGTATATCCATTTGAAGCCAAAGATTTTACGGAAGTTGCTCTTTTAGCTAAAAAGACTATTTATTATCTTTCAACTGAATTACCAGGATATCCTTTCCCTTTTCCAACAATGACAATATTTAATGGTACAAACGGAACTAGCGGTATGGAGAACTCAATGATTGCAAATAACCCTACTGCTGATAATAGAGGTCGGACAGTTGATGTAACAGCCCATGAAATCGCACATAATTATTTTCCTTTTTACGTTTTAACAAATGAAACAGAACATGCCTGGATGGATGAAGCATTTGCTGCTATGATTCCAAATAAATATCAACTAGAAAACGACACTACATTAAATCGCTTAATACGCTATGCAAAGAGTATGAGTGATTATGCAAATACCGATTGGAATATTGCCTCGACCACACAGTCAACCATGTTAAAAGATAGAATATATTATTTCAATTTTTACATGAAACCTGCTGTAGGATTATATGTTTTACAAGATATGTTGGGCGAAAAATTGTTTAAGGAATGTCTGTTTGCTTATATTGAAATATGGAAAGGAAAACATCCAACTCCAGCAGATTTTTTTTATGTGATAAATGAGACCTCTCATAAAAACCTAAATTGGTTTTGGAAAAGTTGGTTTTTTGAAAATGGATACCCCGATTTAAGTATTGACCATGTTGAAAAAAAAGATAAAATTTATGAGGTTACAATTATGAAAATTGGAGATCTTCCTGTTCCTGTATATCTTACTGTAACTTTCAAAGATCAGACAACACAAGATTTTCATCATTCTGCAGCAATTTGGCAGAACAAAAACAGTATGGTTATTCCAATTAAAACAAACAAAAAAATTGAAAAACTAAAACTAGGTAACGAATATATACCAGATACAGATTCAAAAAATAATTTTTTTAATATTGAATAGATACGTTTTACAATCGAGGCGGCTGACCCATACGGGCCAGTGCGCCTCTCTCCGATACATTTCATTACGGGGCAGGCACACCACTCCCGAAAACTTTCGGGATATGGGTCTTTCCGAGTGCTCGGGAGCGGTTCATTAGACCTGTCTGCCGACAAGGCAGGCAAAAGAAATTTCGAGCTGTGTCTCATTTGACTCTGACCGGTGTGATTTCTGAAATTGCTCTGAAAAAGAAAAATAACCTCTCCTTTTCAGTCTTTCAAGTGTTACGGTTGTTCTCATCATTGGACTTTGAGCAATTGCCCAACCGCCTCCCGAAAGCTTTCGGGATGAACGAGACCAAGAATAAGCTTGTCCTTTCGACCGTAGGAAGTCCGTCTGGACGGAATGCCCAATCTTATAAAACTTCTCATTCGTTTGTTCGGCTTTTTCCAAACTTGTCCGTACGGATGCCTCCTTATTTCCTTTCCTGGAAAATATGTTACCGGCGCATACCTGTCCTGAGCATAGCCGAAGGAAGGGACTTACACCCTATTAAATTAAAGAACTTTTATTGCTATTAACAATATTATTTCTACCTTTACCATTCAAGGCACACACAATAAATAAACTGAATTAAAACACAGTTTATTCTGATCGTTGTAGCCAATATAAAGAAAGGACAGAATACTATGATTGAAACATTATTAATTACATTGATTATCCTTGCAATTATAAATATTGTAATTGGATTAAAAAAGAAAGTCTCGCTTGATATAAAACCTCAATTAAAGGAAGTTGAAGTATCTATTTTAAAGTTTGATACAACTTTGGAACGAACAGAAAAGTCAATAAAAGATGAGTTTCAAAGAAATAGAACAGAGACCAATGAGATTTCAAAAACGAATAGAGAAGAATTAACTAAATCCCTCAGCTCTTTTGGAGAACAGTTTTCTAAAAATGTAAAAGAATTGAATGACCTCCTTAATGAAAAGTTCACAAAACAAAATCAACAACAAATAGAATTTAACAAGCAAACCAGTGATAGCACAAAAGCAAATAGGGATGAACTATCAAATTCGTTGAAATCGTTTGAAGTTAAATTTTCTGAAAACATTAAAGATTTAAATGAGTCACTAAGACAAAAGTTTGGGGATTTCAGTAAACAACAAATTGACGTTAATAAACAAGCAACTGATCATCTAAAAGAGGTTGAAAACACAATTGAAAAACAGTTAAAATCAATACGTGAAGACAATACCAAGCAACTTGATGAAATGAGAAAAACGGTTGATGAAAAACTTCAAACTACTTTAGAAAAACGTTTAGGTGAGTCATTTAAACAAGTAAGTGATAGATTGGAACAAGTGCATAAAGGCTTAGGTGAAATGCAAAATATTGCTACTGGTGTAGGTGATTTAAAAAAAGTTCTATCTAATGTAAAAACAAGAGGAGTACTTGGCGAATACCAACTTGAAAATATATTAGAACAAATACTTACACCCGACCAATATGCTAAAAATGTTGCAACAAAAAAAGGCAGCCAAGCTAATGTTGAGTTTGCAATAAAATTACCAGGAAAAGAATCTGGTAAGGAAGTTTGGATGCCCATTGATTCTAAATTTCCAATTGAAGATTATCATGTACTTCTTGATGCATTTGAAAAAGGGGACAAACAAGAAATAGAAATTTCCCAAAAAATATTGATAAAAAAGATAGAGCATTTTGCTAAAAATATAAGTGAGAAATATATTGACCCTCCTCACACAACTGATTTTGGTATCATGTTTTTACCAGTCGAAAGTTTATATGCAGAAGTATTAAGACATCCTGGTCTATTTGAAATACTTCAAAGAAAGTATAAAATAACAGTTACAGGACCGACGACTTTGTCCGCATTATTAAGCAGTTTGCAGATGGGTTTCAAAACACTTGCTGTTCAAAAAAGAAGTAGTGAAGTTTGGGACATATTAAAAGCAGTAAAATTTGAATTTAAAGAGTTCTCAGGAGTTTTAGCAAAAGCACATAAACAAATAAATACAGCTTCTGGCACACTTGAAACATTACGGACAACAAGAACAAATGTATTGGAAAGAAAACTAAAGGATGTTGAAACTTTTACTGCAATTGAATCAAAAGAGATATTAGAATTGTCTGACAATAGTATAGTCGAAGAATCAATTGATGAATAATGTACAGGCTACAACAATGTATATAAAAATAGACGAAACAGTAGTATAATCAAGGTTTGTAGCCCGCTTCAACCTTTTTGTAACTTGATTGTGATGAAGGTCGCAACCGCCTATTTTTATATACGAAACGTTCAGCAAAAAAAACAACATTCACAAAACATCCACAAAAAAGGTTATCAGTTATCGGTAAATAAACATTCCATTTCTCTCGTTGGAAAGAAAGTATAAAGTTGAAATTACGTTCCTCTGTAGGTTTTATAGAAATGGAATGTTTATATAAGAGGCTCGGAAATGTATCAAATTTCAGGATGATGATTTATATATTTATAAAAGTATTATATTTGTAAGAAATAAAAAACAATAATAATTGTAAAATAGATGACGTATTTGGATATTATATACAATTATAAGAGGCGAAATTGTTTAATAAACAAATTAGTAGTAATAATAAATTAAATGAAACCAAATCCAATAATATTATTCTACCTATTTATTATCATTTCGAAAACAATATATTCCCAAAGTGATTTTCATTGGGATTGGGTAAATCAAATTCATGGAGACTATCAGAGAGAATTTGATTATGTAATTGACAATAACAAGAACATATATGTTTGTGGAAAATTTATTGGCGATATTGTTATTGGTGATACAGTAATTGGTCAACCTCAGGTGTACACTAATAATTACTGGTCATTTCTGGTAAAATATAATTGGTGTGGTGATTTTCAATGGATTAGAGTTCAATCCAACAGTTTACAGAATGCTAGTGTTCTGTCAATTAATATTGAACTTGATGAAGAAAATAGTATTTATATAGCAGGGCGTTATCGTAATGAACTAATAATTGACAGTCTAATAATTAAACCAGGTATAGATTGTTATACAAGTTGCTTTCTGATCAAGTATAATGAAAATGGCAACCTATTATGGACAAGTCAGGTTTATGGAAACAATGATGATAGTTTCTGTGATTTCCAAATTGAGAATGATCGTTTATATCTTGCAACTAATCATTATTTCTGGAGTGATACAAATTATATAGTCTTCGAAAACTACGATACTATTCATATATTTGAAAGCCTACCATATCTTGCACTTTCTTCATTTAAATTAGATGGTGCTGTTGATTGGATAGAACTTTTTCACTCGGCCAGATTTGGTGCAGATATTGAGAAAATAATAGTTGACAAAGAAGGTAATCTTAATGTTTGTGGGGATGCAAACGACACTATTTTTGTCAGTAATGATACAGTTTATACAACTTTCCCTACTATTTTGGGATTTAACTTCTTATTTAAATTTACCAATACCGGAAATTTGATAGAAACTGATGTATTTTCCGAATTCCCAATTACATCATTTTACGAAGGTCCAGACTCAGATATTCTGGTTGCAGGTGTTCTTCATGATAACATAATTATTAATAATGATACTTTAATACAATACAATCCTAGCATATTTCGTAATCTAATAATCGGGAGGTTCAATAGTGATCTTGTCCCTATATGGTGTAATCAGGTAGATATAATACCAACTTCAGGTGCCATTCCAATATTTTGCCAGCAACTCTTAGATTCTTTAATATATTCAATGGTGTTTTTTGAAGATTCTTGTAAGGTAGAAAATACTTTCATATGTAATACCAATATATCATATTCCTTTATCAGATATAACAGTGATGGGTATCTTATTTCTGCTGAGGAAATAATAAATACTTCGGGTAATTCAGCTCCTAAGAAATTTGTTGCTGATGATTGTGGAAATATTATACATGCTGGATATTTTTCACATAATTCAATATTTAATAATGATACATTGATTCCAGTAATAAATGAGTATAACACCTTTTTTGGCAGAATTAACCTGTTTCCAAAGATAGTTAACTTAGGTCCGGACACAACCGTATGTAACTCATTTATTCTCGAACCCGATGAGCAGTATATTAGCTATAGCTGGAACAATGGAATTTCAAATAATTTATTCTTAGAAATCAATGAATCGGGTTATTACTGGTTATATGCTATTACTGACAATTATTGTTCAGGGGCAGACACAATTTATGTTTCAGTTTTACAGAGTCCTGATATAAATTTGGGAAACGATACAACGATTTCTATCAGAGATACTTTAAGGTTGATAGTTCCGGATATATTCGACTCATACATATGGCAGGACAGTTCAAATTGTCATTTTTTTGATATATATGCACCTAATTATATGTCCGGGACACATCAGTTTTGGGTTGAAATTCAAGATAGCATTTGTATTGCATCCGATACCATTGAAGTCACAATCATTAATGACTCAAACATAAAAGAAAACAAATCAAATACAAGATTAATCAAGCTATTTCCCATTCCTTCAACTCATGAAATATTTATTGAATATTTGACATCCAAAGAAACAACAGTACTCGTGTCAATTTATAATATCCAGGGCGCTCCCATTCATTCAAAAGTTTTTCCTAATGATAAAAATAAAATGGACGTTTTGAATATCTCAAATCTTCAACCTGGGGCATATTTTATTTCAGTTTCTTTGAATGGTTTTCTAATAAATGAGAAAATAATTTTAAATTAAATTATAAATACTCAACATGGCGCTATACTAAACTGCAGGACGGTATTTTTTGGAAAGTTAGTAAAGAAAGCATAACTTTACTACATTCAAAAACCAAATCAATATAGCGGGAGCATGCGCATAGCGCTGACCATTAAGCAAAAAAACAACATTCACAAAACCTCCATAAAAAAAGTTATCGGTAATCGGTAAATAAACATTCCATTTCTCTCATTGGAAAGAAAGCATAAAAAAGAAATCAAACTCATCCGATGACTTGCAAGTCATCGGATGAGTATTAAATAACTTCCGCTCATCTAAAAAATATCTCACACTATCCTTCGTTATAAGTTGTCAAGACAATTTTGTTGATAAATCAGTTAAGTTTTATAAAATACTGCCAACTGAAATACTATTTTTATTCGCTAAATTATATTTAATATGAAGAAAATTTTTGCCATACTTCTGTTTTCCATTATTATTTTTCCTGGATTTTTAAAAGTTTCAATTGCTCAGCAAACTGCTGTTTATAATAATCCCGGGGCTGAATACAGCCTGGCTGTTGAACTGTTTAACAAGCAAAAATTCGGAGCAGCACAAAAAACATTTTTAAATGTTATTGAAGCACTTAAAGAAGAAAATACGGAAATAAAAACAAATGCCGGGTATTATGATGCTGTTTGTGCAATGGAACTCAATAATCAGGATGCTGAATATAAATTAAAGGAATTTATAAAAAATCATCCTGCAAATACAAAAATTAAGCGTATATACTTCTATCTCGGTAAACTTCAGTTTAATGATAAACATTACAAAAAAGCAATTGAATCGTTCAGAAAAGTTGACAGGTATGATTTAACCAAGGATGAAAAGCTTGAATATTATTTCAAAACCGGTTATTCCTATCTTAAAACCAAAGATATAAAAAATGCCAGGAATGCCTTTTCGCAAATCAAGGACAAAGAATCAAAATATAAAGGTCCGGCAACTTACTATTACGCTCATATTGAATATAATGATGGCAATTATGATGCAGCTTTAGAAGGTTTTAATAAATTATCGGACGACAGAACTTTCAAAAAAATAATTCCATATTATATTGTTCATATTTATTATTTCCAGGGAGATTATGATAAAATTCTTGAAATTGCTCCTCCTATGTTTGAATCGGCTACAAGTAAAAGAAAGCCCGAAATAGCACGATTAATAGGAGATGCTTATTATAGAAATTCAGACTATGAAAAAGCATTATATTATTTTGATATTTATGAAAGAACTTCAAGAGGGACTATCGGGCGTGATGATTATTACCAACTTGGATTCACTAATTATAAAAACGGGAAATACCAAAAAGCAATTTATGATTTTCAGAAGGTTATTACTATTAATGATTCATTATCACAAAATGCTTATTATCTTCTCGGTGATTGCTATGTTGAAACAGGGCAAAAGAAATTTTCCAGAAATGCCTTTTTATCTGCCTATAAATTTGATTTTGATAAACAGATAAAAGAAGATGCTTTGTTTAATTATGCGAAACTCTCAATTGAAATATCACACGATCCTTACAACGAAGCCATTAAATCATTAGAGCAATACATCAGGGATTATCCCGGTTCCGACAGGGTTGATGAAGCATACAGCTACCTTATTCAATTATTTTTATCAACAAAGAACTATAAAGCTGCACTGACTTCATTTGAAAATATCAAATCTAAAAATGAAGAATTAAATGAAGCTTACCAAAAAATTGCTTTCTACAGAGGAATTGAATTATTTAATGACAAAAAATACAAGGATGCTATTGAACTTTTTACAAAATCATTAAAATACAATTATAATAAATCTATCACTGCAGAAGCAAATTTCTGGATTGGTGATGCGTTTTACAGATTATCAAATTACTGGGGCGCCGATAAATACTATAATAACTTTTTATCTTCACAGGGAGCTAAGGAGTTACCTATTTATTACACGGCTTTTTATAATCTCGGTTATATTTATTTCGATAAAAAAGAATATTCAAAAGCAATTATACAATTTAAAAAATTTACAGCTCACAAAACTGATAAAAATTTAAAATTAGTAAATGATGTTTACCTGAGATTAGGCGATTGTTATTTTATCAATTCTAAATTTAACGAAGCAATTACCTATTACAACAAAGCATTTAATTTAAAACAAGCTGATCGTGATTATGCTTTATTTCAGGAAGCATTGTCAAACGGGGCTTTGGGCAAGCTTACAAAAAAAATCAGTATTTTAAAGAAATTAACCGGAAACTATAAAAACTCACCTTATTATGATGATGCCCTGTATGAAATTGCAATTACAAACATCCTTCTGAATAACAACCGTGAAGCTATTGTTTATTTTGATAAATTAGTAAAAACCAGACCAAAAAGCAATTATGCAAGAAAATCGTTGCTCAAAACCGGTATGATATATTACAACAACGACCAAAATGATCTTGCTATAAAAACTTTAAAAAAGGTAATAACAAATTACCCGGGCGCATCCGAATCGCAGGAAGCATTGATAAGTCTTCGTAATATCTACATTGATATTAACAAAGTAAATGAATTTTATAAATACGCAGAAAATCTAAGTTTTGTTAGTATCACTGTTTCCGAGCAGGATTCAATGACATATATTGCTGCTGAAAATCAATACTTTGACGGGAATTATGAAAAAGCCATCTCAACTTTTACTGATTATATTCAGAAATTCCCTAACGGTGCTTTTGCAATTAACGTCAATTACTACAAAGCCGAATGTGAATTCAAACGCGACTCTTTGACCAATGCTTTAACAGGATACAAATTTGTAATAAACCATCCTGAAACTCAATTTACGGGAAAAGCCCTCGTCAAAGCCGCTTATATCAATTTTAATTTTAGAAATTACGAATCTGCCCTTCAGAATTATATTGGCATGGAAGAAAATGCCGAAGATAAAACAAGCATCATTAATGCAATTGAAGGTCAGATGAGGTGTAATTATCTTTTGAATAATTATGATAAAACAATTACTGCTGCACATAAATTACTCAGAACCGAAAAAGTTAGCAATGAGCAGATTATTGAAGCACACTTTACACTGGCAAACTCATACATGGCATTAGGAGATCTTGGCAACGCAAAAAAAGAATTTAATATTACAAATAAACTTATTGACAGTGAAACCGGGGCGGAATCACAATATTATGTCGCCCTGATTTTATTTGAAACAGGAAAATACAAGGAAGCTGAAAAAACAGTGTTTGAACTGGTTGACCATTATTCTTCGTATGATTATTGGGTAGCTAAAACATTTATTTTGCTGGCTGACATTTATATTGAACTGGATAACACATTTCAGGCAAAACAAACATTACAGAGCATAATTGATAATTACGAAGGACCTGAATTGAGCGAAATTGCTACTAAAAAACTGAATGATATATTAGAAAAAGAAAATCAGGAAATACAAGTTGAGGAGGAAGATATTGAAGAATAGAAGAATGGAATGATGGAAATTAGAAATTGGAAATTGGAAATTGGAAAATGGTTAAAACTTTCAGATGTGATTATTTAGAAATAAAATTAATATTAGAAAAGAGGCTAAGGAAAGTTGACTAAAGTCAACTTATTGATAAATGTTTTTGTTTATTAAGCCACCATGCTAAAGCATAGTGCTAATCTTATAAATTAACAATAATGATAAAATATTCGAACATCTTTGGTAAATCAATTTTACTGACTGTAATTCTGATAAGTTTTTTTGGAAATAAAGCAGTTCCGCAACAACAAACACACTCAGAAGAAGTTACAATAATCGGTTTATACAAGCCAAGCATTTCCAAAGCATATAAAATCAACATCAATCCTAAAATATCCGGTGAAGACATTACAATGCCCATACTTACATATAGTATCAACCCAAAAAAGATGAATACCAAAATTCAGCTTGAACCTATAAAACCAGCAAAAATTTCAGGCGATCGTCAATCAAAACTTTACAGAAATTTAGTAAAAGCAGGATTTGGAAATTATATAACTCCATATTTTGAATTTTTTGCAAACAGCCTTCGTTCTAAAGATTTATCTTTCGGAGTTCATCTTAAACATATTTCGTCAAATGGTGATATTAAAAATTATGCCAACAGTGCATTCAGCAATAACGAAGCAAGTGTTTACGGAAAAAAGTTTTTTAGAAACCATACTTTTTCAGCAAATATTTTTTACAAACGAAATGTAGTGCATTTTTACGGCTACAAACCCGAAGATTTTCCCGACACTACTTTCTCAAAAGATGATATAAAACAAAGGTTTCAAATTGCAGGAACAAATCTTAAAATTCAAAGCAATTATCTGAATTCTAAAAAATTAAACCATTTATTTGAATTAGACTATTATTACCTTGCTGATTTTTATGAAACAAATGAACAAAACATTTATTTTAAAACAAAACTTGATAAAAATTTTAAACTGTTCAATCTTACCGAAAATCAAAATTTAGGATTGATTGCCGATATTAATTATTATAACAACACCGATAGCTTAAAAACCAATAACAGTACTGTTGTTCGTTTTCTGCCTTTTATCAGAACCGATTTCAATCAATATAAATTTTATTTGGGTTTAGATGCATCTATAGAGCTTGACAGTACAACTAAATTTCATTTTTACCCAATAGCTAAAGCAGAAGTTGTTGTTGTTCCCAAAAATTTAATTGCTTATGTTGGCGTGAAAGGAGAACTTAACAAAAATTCATTTAAAATACTGAGTGACAAAAATCCATTCATCATCTCAACAATTCCTTTAGAATATTCAAATAATAAATTTGAAGTATTTGGTGGATTAAACGGAAATTTGTTTGAAACTCTTGATTTTAATGTTTGTTTATCCAATTCATTAATTGATAATATGCCGTTTTTCGTAAATGACACTTCCAATATTCTGAACAATACATTTAATGTAGTTTTTGATGATATTAGCCTGTTAAAAGTTAAAGCTGAAATTTTTTATCAAAAAAAGGAGAAGATAAAATTGAATTTCAGTGCGGCTTTCAATAAATATACAATGGATAAGGAATTAAAGCCCTGGCACAAACCTGATTTTGAAATATCATTTGGTGCAAATTACAACATCTCAAATAAATTTATTATCAAAGCAGAAATATTTGCTTACAGTAAAATTTTTGCCAGAACTTTTAATAATAACGCAGAAATTTCTGAAGAAATTAAGGGATGGATTGATTTAAACCTTGGATTTGAGTATAGAATAACTAAAATATTTTCTGCATTTGTCAACTTTAATAACATAGGAAATTTACAATATCAAAAATGGTATAATTATCCTGTTCAGCAATTCAATTTTATTGCTGGTATAACTTATTCATTTTAAACAAGATACTTATTATGACATATTCTCACATCCTTACTTTATAAGACAAATATCTTTTTTTAATTCCGCTAATAGATTTCCACATTAAAATGTTAATAAAAACATTGATTTTACTGGTATTTTATACAATTTATTTGATAAATAATTGTTACTTTTGTAAATATATTTAATTTAACATAACTATTTGATTATGACCGACGAAGAAAAAATCGCAATAGCAAGTGAAAATTACACTGCGAATAATATACAAGTACTTGAAGGATTGGAAGCTGTTCGTAAGAGACCGGCTATGTATATTGGTGATATAAGTACCAGAGGATTGCATCATTTGGTTTATGAAGTTATTGACAATTCAATAGATGAAGCACTTGTAGGATATTGCGACAAAATTGATGTTTTTATCCACGAGGATAATTCAATTACTGTTATTGATAATGGACGAGGAATCCCAACCGGTTTGCATGAAAAAGAGAACAGGTCGGCTTTAGAAGTTGTAATGACCGTTTTGCATGCGGGAGGAAAATTTGATAAAGATTCTTATAAGGTTTCAGGAGGATTGCATGGTGTTGGAGTTTCATGTGTTAACGGACTTTCATCAAAACTTATCGCAAAAGTTTACAGAGAAGGTAAAATATTTATTCAGGAATATGCTTATGGCAAACCCTTAGAAAATGTAAAAGTTATCGGAGAAACTTCAAAATCAGGAACTGAAATCACATTCGTGCCTGATAATAGTATTTTTATCACAACTACTTACGATTATAATATTATATGTTCCCGGTTACGTGAACTCGCTTTCCTGAATAAGGGCATCGTACTTTCCATCACAGATTACAGAGAAAAGGACGAATCAGAAAATTTCTTATATCAGGAATTTTATTCAGAGCACGGGCTTAAAGATTTTATTAATTATCTTGATGCAACCAGAGAAAAATTAATGCCGGAGCCAATAGCAATTGAAGGCGAAAAAAATGGTATTCCCGTTGAAATTGCAATGCAATACAATACTTCCTTTGCTGAAAATCTTCACTCGTATGTTAATAACATCAACACACATGAAGGAGGCACACACCTGTCGGGTTTCAGACGGGGACTGACACGAACTTTAAAAAACTATGCCGAAAAATCGGGTATGCTGGCAAAACTAAAATTTGATATCAGCGGTGATGATTTCAGGGAAGGATTAACAGCAATTCTTTCAGTAAAAGTTGCCGAGCCTCAGTTTGAAGGTCAAACCAAAACCAAATTAGGCAACTCAGAAGTGATGGGAGCAGTTGACCAAATGGTCAGTGAATCATTAACCAATTACCTTGAAGAACATCCAAAAGAATCCAAAATCATTGTAAACAAAGTTATTTTGGCAGCAACCGCCCGTCATGCCGCACGTAAAGCACGTGAACTTGTTCAGCGAAAAAATGTTTTATCCGGTTCGGGATTGCCCGGAAAACTTTCCGACTGCTCTGAAAGAGACCCCTCATTATGTGAAATTTATCTTGTTGAGGGAGATTCTGCAGGTGGCACAGCCAAACAGGGTCGTGACCGCAAATTTCAGGCAATTTTACCGCTAAGAGGCAAAATTCTTAATGTTGAAAAAGCAATGCCTTATAAAATATTTGAAAGCGAAGAAATAAAGAATATTTTTACTGCTTTAGGTATTACTATCGGAACGGAAGAAGACAGTAAAGCACTCAATCTTGAAAGACTTCGATATCACAAAATCATTATTATGACTGATGCTGATGTTGACGGAAGTCACATTGCAACTTTAATACTTACCTTCTTCTTCCGGTACATGATGGAACTTATTGAAAGAGGATTTGTTTATATTGCCACTCCTCCGCTTTATCTTATTAAAAAAGGAAAAGCACAACAATATTGCTGGTCGGAAGAAGAACGTGAAAAAGTTATAAAAGAATTATCATCAAATGGTAATGAAAGCGGTATCCATATCCAGCGTTACAAGGGTTTGGGTGAGATGAATGCCGAGCAACTATGGGTAACTACAATGGATCCCGAATTCCGTACACTCAGACAAGTTACTATTGAAAGTGGCACCGAAGCCGACCGCGTCTTCTCAATGCTCATGGGCGATGAAGTACCTCCACGAAGAGAATTTATTGAACAGAATGCCAAGTATGCAAATATTGATGTGTAGGATGATAATTATTTAAAGCTTAATTTTTAATAATATTAGTACTTCATGTTCAGAAATTAGAAATTTGAAATTAGGCTGTTAAAAAAAGTTTTTTCCAAATTTCGAATTTCCCATACGGGCCCATGCGGGCTAACTTCGTGTCGCTAACTTCGTGTCGCAAATTTCATTATATAATCATTCCCAATAACCAAATACAATACCCATTTACTCCAAAAATAAAAAACCCCTGAAGGCGGTTTATTTTGTATGAAAAAATTTACTTTTTTTTTAAACACAACACTCCAAGGGTGTTAAAATACCAAAAAATACAAAACAAATGATAATTGTTCATAAAATTAATTAATCTAATCTCAAAAGTAAAGGAAGAATCAGTTAACGGTAAAAATAAATCAGTTAACGGTATGGAAATGGGATTACGGATTACGATTTACGGATTACGGATTACGATTTACGGATTAAGGATTAATGGTTAATTCTTATCTCAATTCCTGTCTTTTTTATCTCATCAATAAATGGGTCGCCTTTTTCAAAATAATCGGTGGGATAGGTTTTGGTTTCAATGAGCATATATTCGTCCTTGATATTGATTTCTGCAAAATAATCTCTATCAATAAAACCAAAACCAATAAATTCATCTGCAGCTAAAGCAACATCAATATCAGAATATTCACGTTGATTACCCTTTGCAAATGAGCCAAACAATATGGCTCTTTTTATATTTAATCCTGACAATTTTATTTCTTTAATAAAGTTATCAACTTTTTCTATTGCAACTTTTCTATCAAGCATTTTCTGATTGTTTTAATTTTATCTAAAATTGATTTTGTAAAAGACAAATTAGTGATTTTATTAATTTTCATTAAATAATCAGGATACCTACCCTCAATTTGAAAATCATTAATTTTTTCTAAATATTTTATTTCATCCATATTAAAATCAAGATTTGTTTGGCTTAACAAATAAACCAAATTATGCGTTTTGGGTGGGTAATTATCTTCATTGTCCTTTACCCAATGTGCTTTGATAAGTTTCTCCAACGTTAGATGTGCAAAAAATAAGCAGTAAACGTATTTTTTCCCTTTGAAAAGATAGTTAACAGTATCCCAATCATTTTCAGCAGTCTTCACCCAATAATTTATATGGTCATCTTTAGTCATGCTTCAAAGATAATAAAAAAAACCTTAAAAGTAGTTTATTTTATAT
Organism: Bacteroidota bacterium; assembly: GCA_030610255.1. Lineage (GTDB taxonomy): Bacteria > Bacteroidota > Bacteroidia > Bacteroidales > JADFUO01 > JADFUO01. Next base: position 10,598 of record JAUWSB010000006.1, on the reverse strand, counting down.
GAAAATTTTTACTTTTATTTAGTCACTTTTACTTTGTTCATTCCAAAGCCCTGTTAATAAAATGATTTAATGATAGCATTGATTTAAAGATTTTAATGACAAAATTTTGCAAGTCTTCAGATAGAAGAATTTTGTCAGATAATGGATGTAATACAACATAACTTTTAAACTTCAGTAATTCAATTTCTTCAAAATCAGGAGGAAAATCTTTCGGAGGTCTGACGAGTTTTTCACCTTCCAATTGCCTGAAATTCTTGATAAAATCATTATCATTTATGATATTTCTAAACTCATCAATATTATAATAGATTTCCTGCCTGATAGCTTTTAACGAAGCTCCTGCCGGCATATATATTCCTCCTCCCAAAAATGAATTTTGTGGTTCAATATGAAGATAATAGCCGGCATTACCAGCTCTTCTTCCGCCTTTTGTAATAAACCCTCCGAAATTGATTTTGTAAGGAGATTTATCTTTTGAAAACCTCACATCCCTGTAAATTCTAAACATACAATCATTAGGTGAAAGTATGCCGATTTCATTATCAAACTTTCTGACAGCAGGAATCAATTGATTCACAAAGGATTCAACTTCAACTTTTGCTTCTTCATATAAAGGCTTGTTAGCACGAAACCACTCCCTGTTATTATTCTTTTTTAAAAATTCAAGAAATTGTAATACATTTGGACTAATCATTTTTTATATTTTTTTCAAAAATAGATAAATTTGAACTGATTATGATTAATAAAAATCTGGTAAAACTGACAATTTTATTATCCGCCAGTATGACTATCATGGCAGGAGCTACAATTGCTCCTTCACTTCCTCAAATGAGCATGGTTTTTAATCATATCCCCAATGCAGAGTTCATCATTAAGTTAGTGTTAACTTTGCCATCACTTTTTATTGCTTTTGCAGCACCTTTTGCAGGTTATATCATTGATAGAGTCGGGAGGAAAAAACTTTTACTTTTTTCTTTGCTTTTATATGCCATTGCAGGAACTTCAGGGCTGTATTTAAATAATATGTTAAGCATACTAATCGGAAGAGCTTTACTTGGCGTTTCAGTTGCAGGAATAATGACTACCGCCACAACCCTCATTGCTGACTATTATACAGGAATTGAACGGCATAAAATGATGGGGTTGCAAGGAGCATTTATGGCATTCGGTGGTGTTGTTTTTATTTGTTTTGGCGGATATTTGGCAGATATTAGCTGGCGAATGCCATTTATAGTTTATGCTTTTTCATTAATAGTTTTTCTTTTAGTTTTAAAATTTATTTACGAACCAAAAAGAATTATAAAAGATACTCAGAATAATTCCCTGAAAATATCCTCAAAAATACGGTTCTCAAAAAAGCTTTACATTTTATATTTTGTCGGGTTTATCGGCTTTGTATTTTACTTTATGATACCGGTTGAGATTCCGTTTTTACTCAATGATCTTGGAAGTATAAGTAATACAAAAATCGGCTACTCAATAAGTATTTCAATTTTAGCCGGTGCAATTGTAGCATTAAATTATTCAAAAATAAAAATAAAATTAAGCTATCCTGTAATTTACACAATTATTTTCTGCCTGATGTGTATTGGTTTTCTGATAATTTCGTTTAGCAAAACATATTTACTGATTTTAACCGGCTTAATGATACAAGGTGCAGGATTCGGGATATTTATGCCTAACACGAATTCATGGATTGTTGCATTGGCTCCCAAACATCTCAGAGGTCGCTTAATTGGAAATTTATCAACTGCTGTTTATCTGGGTCAGTTCCTCTCCCCCGTTTTAATTCAACCTTTAATTAATTTCAAGTCGTCAAATTTTTCATTCGGTTTTGCCGGAATAATTTTATTTATTATTGCAAGTGGATTTCTGCTATTGAACCACTTGTTGGTTAAAACTAAAAAGGTTTAAGTTATATGTAATTATTTCATTATAAGTTTAGCTGGTAAGCGGCTTGAAACTAATAATCTGCCTTTGATTAAATTTTATCCGAGTTAAATTTTTGCCTCCCCATCCTTACGACTGAAAGGAGTCTGTATGGAGCCTTAGCCTTTTTTTTTATTAATACGACATTTCAAATTTTATGGTATTAAGGAATGAGAAATAAATTAAAATCAATGAAATCCAAAATCCTTTCCTTATTAACTATTGTATTGGTTATTATATTACACACACTAAAACTCTATTCATCAAATGATAACTCACCGCAGGGCGCACGCTCGGCAGCATTAGGCAATGCATCAGTTACTTTTGCTGATTTTTGGGCTATTCAAAACAACCAGGCGGGCTTAGCCGATTTTAAAAATATTGCTGCCGGATTTTATTATGAAAACAGATTTCTGTTAAAAGAGTTAAGTCTCAAATCAGTAGCTTTTGTCTTACCAACAAAATCAGGAACTTTTGGAATTAATATTAATTATTTTGGTTTCAAGCTTTATAATGAAAGTAAGATTGGATTGGCTTATGCCAAATCTTTCGGCAAATATTTTTCAGCCGGAATACAGTTGGATTACTTAACCACAAGCATTGGCGAAGATTACGGAAGTAAAAGTGTTGTTACTTTTGAAGTTGGGTTAAGGTCGCAGCTAAACGAAAATTTATGTATCGCAGCTCATGTTTTTAATCCAATACGCGTTAAAATTGCATCTTATAATGATGAACGAATTCCAACCATTTTTAAATTAGGACTATCCTACACATTCTCAAAAAATATAATTGCCGTGATTGAAACGGAAAAAGACATTAACTACAAGGCAATTGTAAAGGCAGGGCTTGAATATCAAATCATTAAAGAAGCATCAGTAAGAATTGGAATCACAACTAATCCTTGTATTTATACTTTTGGATTTGGCTTAATCCTGAAAAAAATTAAAATTGATTTTGCTTCTTCTATTCATCAGGTTTTGGGTTATTCTCCGCAAATATCATTGATATACATAATAAAATAAGATTTCATCTGATTTTGAACTATTTTGAAAAACATCAAATTACAAAAAACAAACATCAAATAAATCCAAATGAATAAAATTCAAAGCACTAAACGGCTAAATAATATTTTAATGTACTGGAAAAATAAAATCTTAATATTTATGCATAAAAATCAAAGTAATTGATCAGAATAGCACCATCCTGAAAGCTTTCGGGATAGCATAATTTCATTAAGTTAAGGCGTAATACGTTGAATATCAGAATAGTATTATGCCTGCCTGACGGTAGGCAGTCTTTAGCATAATGTCATTATGTTAAAGCGTAACATGTTGATTATCAGAATAGCACCATGCTTTAGCATGGTGACTAATTAAGTAAATAAAATTTATTAGTCCGCTTTAGCGGACTTCTAATAACATTTAAAACTTTAAAAAAATGAAACATTCACACACACGTATCTGGATTCATACTATTTGGGCAACAAAAAATCGTGAACGAATTTTGTTTAAAAAAACAGGGCGACAAGTATTTGATTTTTTACTGAATAAATCAAAAGAAATAAATATTCCTTTTGAACAACTTAATATTCAGCCCGAACATGTTCACGAATTAATTGATTTACCAACAAATATATGTTTAGCTGACTTTATGCAAACCATTAAAGGTTCATCATCGCATTGGATAAACGAGAATAAAATATTAAAAGCAAAATTTTCGTGGCAACGGGGTTACGGAGCATACTCTGTGAGTGCATCACAATTACAGGCAGTAAAAACATATATACAAAATCAATCGGAACATCACAAAAGAAAAACATTTACTGAAGAATATAATGAATGGAAAGAAGAATATGGCATTTTTGATGATTGAACATAGAAGCCCGCTAAAGCGGGCTACAGGTTTGGTTGAATGGTATTAGTCCACCATGCTAAAGCATGGTGCTAATCTGATATGCACTAAATCAGAATTTTATAGCTTAACATAACAACATTGCACTAAAGCGTGGTGCTATTCTGATATTATTTCTTTTGAATAAAGAATATTTTTATTGAAGTTTTTATATTACTGTGTTAAGAATAAATAATTTATAATTTGACCTTTGAGATTTTATAAATAACAACCAAAGTAATTTATATGATTTATAAAATTATGCTACTTGTTAAACTTATAGTTATAATTTTCCTGATACTTTGTTTTGCAACAAAAACACTCCTTAGTCAAATTCCGGTAAGAACATTTGAAAATGAAATTAATGACAAAATTGAAAATATTGCTGAAAACACAGAACAGGACCTTGACTATTCGGATTTAATTGAAAATCTTAATTTCTTTTATAACAATCCTTTAAACCTGAATACCGCCAATACAAACGAATTATATAAATTAAAACTATTAAATGATAATCAAATCAATAACCTCATTGACTATATAAATAAATATGGTCCATTGGTTTCAATTTACGAATTGCTGTCAATCGATGGTTTTAACAGCGAAACCATAAATAGAATTTTATCATTTGTTTCTATATCAAAAGTAAAAAGAAAACAAAAATATTCATTTAAAAACATATTTAAATATGGTAAAAACCAATTGTTTATCAGATATAAACAGGTAATTGAAAAACAGACAGGTTATTTGCCGATCCAGGATTCTGTTCTGTTAAACAATTTAAACTCAAGATATCTCGGCTGTCCACAGCAAATTTATACACGATACGGATTTAATTACTTAAATAAAATAAGATTTGGATTTACTGTCGAAAAAGATGCCGGCGAAGTTCTTTTTACAAACAATGTAAACGACTCAATAAAAAATATATTAGGAAATAAACTGAAGAACGGCTTTGATTTTTATTCGGGGTTTGTTTATGTTAAAGATATGGGCTTCCTGAAAACATTAAATATCGGAGATTATCATTTGGAGTTCGGTCAGGGATTGACTATGTGGTCAAGTCTTGCATTCGGGAAATCATCTGATGTAATAAATATTAAAAGATATCCTTATGGTTTAAAACCCAATACATCTACTAACGAAAACAAATTTCTGCGGGGAATTGCTGCAACAATCGCAATAAATAAGTTTGAGTTAACTGCTTTTTATTCTTTTAAAAAAGTTGATGCCAACATCCTTGAAACCGATTCAATCAGCAATGAAGTTTTATTTATCAGTTCTTTGCAGGAAACAGGTTATCATCGCACAGTAAACGAACTCCTTGATAAAAATACTATTAAAGAAACCGTATTTGGCGGACATCTCAGCTTTTGTAATAAAATGTTGAAAATCGGAGCTACCGCTTTTAAAACTATGCTGGGAAGTGAATTAAGTTCAATGATTTATCCTTACAATAAATTTTATTTCAGAGGGAAGGAAAATCTAAACTTTGGCTTTGATTATAACTTTTTGATAAAGAATATCAATTTTTTCGGCGAAATTTCAAGAAGTGAAAACCGGGGAATGGCATATCTGAGTGGTGTCCTTTTCAGTTTAAACCAGCGTATTTCATTATCAATAATTTTCCGTGATTATCAAAAAAATTATCATAATTTATTCAGCAATGCCTTTTCTGAAAACAGTAAAGATATTAATGAAAAGGGACTCTATCTCGGATTTACCGCTTTACTGACCAGTAAATTAATTCTCTCGGCTTACTGCGACCAGTTTAAATTTCCATGGTTAAAATATCGTACAAACGCTCCTTCAAAAGGCAGCGAATACCTTGCCCAGCTTGATTTTAACCTTTCTGAAAATACACAGATGTATTTTCGTTTCCGTGAAAAGGACAAGCAAATCAATAACACAGACGAAACAAATTACATTAATTTTATTGAAAACACCAAAAAGCAAAATTTCAGATATCAGGTTAATTACAGTATTTCGCCCTCATTTATCCTGAAAAACCGTATTGAATATACAAGTTATAAAACCGGAAACCAACCTGCATATCACGGATATTTGATTTTTCAGGATGTTCTTTACAGACCCGAAAAATATCCTTTTGCAATCTCATTCAGATATTCCATGTTTGATACTGATAATTACGACACACGAATTTATGCTTACGAGAATGATGTTTTGTATGCTTTTTCAATTCCGGGATATTATTACAAAGGAAGCAAGATTTACCTGATGATTAAATACAGAGTTTCAAAATTTTTGGATTGCTGGCTGCGTTTTGCTCAGACATATTTCAGTAATAAAAATAAAATTGGTACAGGTCTGGATGAAATTGACGGGAATGTGAAAACGGAGGTAAAATTGCAGTTAAGATTTAAATTTTAAAATTCCATAACTATACAAAAAAATTTATAATTTTAAAATCAAATATTAACTTAACCTGATTAATTCATTAATTTAGCCATTATAAACACTGTCAGGTCTTTTCCCGAAGGGATCCCTATGACACAGACGCTGACAGGTTTCCGAAAAATTGATACAAACCCGCAACCCGCAACAATACTTTAGTTTAACCCGAAAAAACAAAAATTTGAAAACAGCTTACTAATACAACCTCTCACGCTTAACCAAATATGATTGTAATACAGTGTCAAAGCCCTTGTTAATATCAGCTTCAATAAAATCAATACGGTAATTGCCACAGCGAAGTATTAATTCCTTCTTAAAATTATCAACAGCTTTAAGATATTCTTTTTTCACTTCAAGCGGATTAACCCTTAATTCTTCGCCGCTTTCCATATCAACAAATTTGTACGGGCGGTTGTCATAATCAAACTTTTCTTCTTTTTGTTTATCGGTTACATGAAATAAAACCACTTCATGTTTATTATGTTTCAAATGCTGAAGAGCTGCAAATAATTCATCGGTATTACCGCTGCTTTCCATCATATCGCTAAAAATTACAACCAGCGACCTTTTGTGAATATTCTCAGCTATTTGATGTAATGAATCTGCGGCAGAAGTTTTTTTCTGTGTTTTTGTTGAAATGGGTATTAATAACTTTTCAAGTTCGGAATACAAATATTTATGATGAACAGAACTTGACTTTGCCTGTGTACTCAGTTCCACTGTGTCAGAAAAAAAACTTAAACCAACTGCATCACGCTGTTTTTTTAAAAGCAGCATTATTGCTGCTGCTGCATATATTGAAAATATGATTTTATTTGGATTATCAATTGTTGGGTTTTCCTTTACGGGAAAATACATTGATGAAGAATTGTCAATCACAAGCTGACATCTTAAATTTGTTTCCTCTTCAAATCGTTTTACAAAAAGTTTATCTGTTCTGCCATATAATTTCCAGTCAATATGTTTTATTGATTCGCCGGTGTTATATAAACGATGTTCGGCAAATTCAACGGAAAAGCCATGGAAAGGACTTTTATGAAGGCCTGTTATAAAACCCTCAACTACCTGTTTTGCAATAAACTCTAATGAGTTAAATTGCTGAAGTCTGTTTTGGTCAATTGTATATGGCATAACTTCTACAAGTGAGCTTCCAGCTTGTTAATTATAACCTGTTTTGGAACTGATCCTACTTGTTTATCAACTATTTCACCATTTTTAAAGAAAAGAACGGTAGGTATATTTCTGATTCCGAATTTTGTGGTAATTTCAGGGTTGTTATCAACATCCACTTTACCAACGACAACTTTACCTTCGTATTCCTGTCCGATTTCCTGAATTATTTGACCTATCATTCTGCATGGTCCGCACCAGACAGCCCAAAAGTCAACTATTACAGGTTTATCGGATTTTAATACAATTTCTTCAAAATTTGCATCTATTAATTCTATTGCCATGATTTATAATATATTTAATTATTATTATTAATTTTTCAAAATTAAATTATTTAAGTCTAAATTCAACATTCGGGATTTTTTTTATTTCATTAATAAACTTCAGATGATTCACTTTATTTCTCTTGGGTTTCATTTCCACTGAAATATTATCAGTATTATCCTCTAAAATAATTTTCAGCTTACATTTGCCGGGGTTGGCATTTATAATTTCCGATAATATCCCGATCAGTTCCTCATTTATATCATCCATTGACAAGTTTAAAGAAATTTCTTTAGTGAATTTTTCAATTGCTTCGGGTAACAGGCTAATATTTCTCACTTTAATCTCCAGTTGATCTTCGGAATTATACCTGTATTGAACGGTTGCTTTTATTAGCAAAGAATATCCTTCGTTTTCAAAAAACTTTTTATTACTTACATAATCATCACCAAATAAAGTAATTTGGACTGAATCGTTAAAATCCTCAACAATAAACGAGCCGAAAGGATTACCTTTTCTTGTAGTTTTATGAGCAACTGATGTTACAATACCTGCAAAAGTAAATATTTTATTTTTAAGGGGTTTTAATCCTTCATTAATTGTATTTATTGAAATGTTGCAAAAATTATCAATTTCCAGTTTGTAATTATCCAATGGATGGCCCGACATATAAAAACCTGTAACTTCTTTTTCATTCTTAAGTTGCTGAAGTTTAGACCATGGTTCACAATCAGGTAATTTCGGATCGGTAATTTCCATTGCTTCGTCATCACCAAACAGAGAAACCTGCATAGAATTTTGTTTTTCCTGATAGCTACCGGCATGTTTAATAATTTTTTCAAGAAAGACGGTATCATCCAAATTCTCCCTGTAAAAATATTGTGCACGGTGAGTATTTTCAAAACCATCAAATGCCCCTGCTTTTGCTAATGCTTCAAAACTTCGTTTATTTACCGAACGTAAACTTACTCTTTTTGCAAAATCAAATATATTTCTAAATAAACCGTTTTTATTTCTTTCTTCAATCATTGATTTTACGGCTGCTTCGCCAACTCCCTTAATAGCAGCCATACCAAAACGTATTTCACCGTTTTTATTCACAATAAAATTAAGGCTGCTTTCATTAATATCAGGTCCTAATACCAGAATATTTAATCGTTTGCATTCATCAATAAAAAAAGTAATTTTTTTAATATCACTAAGGTTATGAGTTAAAACTGCCGCCATATATTCGGCAGGGTAATGTGCTTTAAGATATGCTGTTTGATATGCAATTATTGAATATGCCGCAGAATGTGACCTATTAAAACCATACTCGGCAAATTTTTCCATCATCTGGTAAACTTCTTCTGCTTTTTCCTGCTCAATTTCTTTCTTCAAAGCCCCATTGATAAAAACAACTTTTTGTTCCTCCATTATTTTCTTATCCTTTTTACCCATGGATCTTCTCAAAAGATCCGCTTCACTAAGAGTAAACCCACCCATTATTTGGGCAGTTTGCATAATCTGTTCCTGATAGACCATTATACCATAGGTTGGCTTAAGGATATTTTCAATCATTGGATGAGGATACTCAATTTTCTCTTTTCCCTGTTTACGATTTATAAATAGCGGAATAAAATTCATAGGACCGGGACGGTAAAGAGCATTCATTGCAATTAAATCTTCAATATTATTAGGTTTAAGATCTTTTAAGTATCCCCGCATTCCCTCCGATTCAAACTGGAAAGTCCCGATTGTATCACCCCTTTGATACAACTCAAAAGTTTTTTCATCTTCTAATGAAACTTTTTCAATATCAATTTTTATTCCATGACGTTGATAAATATTTTCAATAGCATCCTTGATTATTGATAATGTTTTTAAGCCAAGAAAGTCCATTTTAAGTATTCCCACCGATTCAACCAATTTACCCTCATATTGTGTAACCATTAAATCGGAATCTTTCGCAGTACTCAACGGGACGTATTTAATCAGGTCATCAGGGCCAATAATAACACCACAGGCATGAGTACCTGTATGACGGGTCGACCCCTCAAGAATTTCTGCAAAATTCAGGGTTTTACGTGATAATTCATCTCCCTTTTTTCTTACTTCATTTAATTCTTTTACTTCATTATATGCCTGTTTAAGAGTAATGCCCGGTCTTTCGGGTACCATTTTTGCCAATTTATCAGCCTCGTTCAAAGGAAGTTTTAAAATCCTTGCTACATCCCTGATCGCAAGACGGGCAGCCATAGTCCCAAATGTTACTATCTGTGCAACCCTGTTTTCGCCATATTTTTCAACTACATAATTAAGTACTTTTTCACGACCTTCATCATCAAAATCAATATCAATATCAGGCATACTTATACGATCGGGATTAAGGAACCGCTCAAAAAGCAAATTATATTTTATCGGGTCAATATTTGTTATTCCCGTACAATAAGCAACTACCGAACCGGCTGCTGAGCCTCTTCCCGGTCCAACTGTAACTCCTAATCTTCTGGCTGCCGATATAAAATCCTGAACTATTAAAAAATATCCAGGAAAACCCATATCCTTAATGACCAAAAGTTCATAATCCAGCCTTTTTTTTAATTCTTCAGAAATTTCAGGATATAATTTATTAGCACCTTCATAAGTTAGATGTTTTAAATAGTCATCTTCAGAAGTAAAGCCATCAGGTAGCGGGAAATGCGGTAGGATAACCTTTTTAATAGTAATATCAAAATCTTCAACTTTATCAACAATTTCCCTTGTATTTGCCAACGCCTCAGGAACATCTTTAAACAACTCAGCCATCTCATCAGGTGATTTAAAAAACTCCTGACCCGTATAATGCATATCAGTTTTCTCATCAATATCCTTACCGGTATTCAGGCAAATAAGAATATGATGAGCTTCATAATCCTTTTCATTTAAAAAATGAACATCATTAGTGGCTA
>JAUWSB010000096.1 GCA_030610255.1 Bacteroidota bacterium | reverse complement strand
GCCGAATCTTTTTTGTTTTCTTTATTAAGAGCCCTTGCCAGTCGTATGTAATTTTGTTTAACGATTCCTGAATTTCTTGCACTTTCCCTGTCAACAGTTACATTTGGGTCATTCAGATTGCCCCATTTGGCTTTATTAACAAGAATATCAAAAGTTGAGTCAGTGGTAATTCCGCCCAAGCCACTGATATAATTTTTTGCTTTAACAGGCATGAATTTATAAACAATTCCATGCAGATGGCAGTATTTATCAACATCAAGTGCTTTATTGAGTGCAGAAGGATTAGCAAAATAGATTGGTCTTTCCCAGTTGTTGGTAGCCAGGAAATCAAGTAACATCAGATCGTTTTTATACAAAGCATTTTGCTTGAGTTCCCATTCAATAGAAGGCACAATCTGGTCAGCAAGCTCTATTGGTACAATTCCATTATCAACAAGCTTTGCTGAATCAATAGTAAGTTTAAATTTTTTAGTAGGAATATAATTTATCTTTTCTCCTGATTGCAACGGAAGTTTGGTTTGTTCGTTATCGCTTGCAATAAACGAAATCGCATACTTTATATTAAGAGGAGAATTAATGATATGATCAATGAAAGTATTTACTTTATTGTTTAATTTTCTTATCTGATTCTTGTCAATTTTATATTTGTCAATATTTTCCTGCTTATTTAAATATTTGACTAATAAAACGAATTGTTGAATTGATATATCAGACTTAGGGTTAGTAAAATACTTAAAGTCAGATGTATTTAGTTTGGGGAATTCAGAATTTTGTAAAATATTTATTAATTCACTCTTTAAATTTATATGTTTTTGTTCAAACTTATCAATATTTGAATTGTAAAATTTATTAATTAAATTTTTCTTTATATCATCATTTTCAACAATGGGGATATACTGATTAACACCTTTATTATATTGTTCGGGAGTTAAAGTAAATGGCAACGGGTCGGAGTCATAGATTTTTGTTCCCAACTGATGAATATACCAGTAGCCGGATGCCAGCATATAATTAACAACTCTTACGTCGGTTCTTATTCCTTCAACTTCCTGGGCATACCATAATGGAAAAGTATCGTTGTCGCCGTTTGTAAAAAGAACAGCGTTGGGAGCGCATGAATTTAAGTAATTTGCTGCAAAATCCCTGGCAGCATATTTACCTGAGCGGTCGTGGTCGTCCCAGCCGTCTTTTGCCATAATACCGGGTACAAGCATCAGGCAAACCAATATAGTTACTATCGCAATAAGTTTATGTTCTTTTATTTTTTTGGCTAATGCATTATATATTGACAGAACTCCCAAACCAATCCATATTGCAAAAGGGTAAAACGAACCTGCATAAGCATAATCTCTTTCGCGTGGCTGATATGGATACTGATTCAAATAAATTACAATGGCTATTCCCATCATAAAAAATAATAAAAATACAACAAAAGCATCCTTTTTATTTGTGTTCAGAAGGAAGAAAAATCCAATTAAGCCGAGTATCAGTGGTAACAGGTAAAATTTATTATGTGCCGGATTATCCATGCTTTCGGGTACTTTGTCAAGGTTCCCCAGCCTCCATTCATCAAGGAATTTAATTCCGCTTATCCAGTTGCCGTGTTCAAGTTCACCCTGACTTTCAATATCATTTTGTCTTCCGGCAAAGTTCCATAAGAAATATCTGAAATACATGTGCCCTAATTGGTAGGTAAAGAAAAACCGCAGGTTCTCACCGAAAGTAGGTTTGTTTATAACTTCAGTTGAACCGTCCGGTTTAGTGTGTCGTATATTTATCCCTTTAATATTACCGTATTTTTTATACATTGAAATATGAGAGCTTTTCTGGCTGCTCCACATTCGCGGGAAAATAGTTGTAAATTTTGAATCATATATTGGAACTGTATTTTGGCGACTATCTGTTATTACATATTTGCCTTTTTTCTTGTCTTTGATATAAATCGGGGTTCCATCACCATAATCGGCAATCGGAGAATTAAAATATTGACCGGATAACAGGGGCCAGTCGCCATATTGTTCACGATTTAAATATGACAATAAACTGATTGCGTCTTCGGGGCTGTTTTCATCAATAGGTGTATCGGCATTTGAGCGGATGATTAGCATAAAAAACGAAGAATATCCGATTAAGATAAAAACAAAACATAGTATTATTGTGTTGACAATTACTTTTTTACGTTTGATTGTATATTTTAACCCCCAAATAATAAGTCCAATCAGCAGGATAAAATATATAATTGTACCTGAATTAAATGGCAAGCCAAGTGAATTTACAAAGAACAACTCAAATAGTGATGAAAGTTTAACAAACCATGGAACAATAATATACATTACTATTGAAAGAATTAATATAGAGATAATAGCAGTATATATCATTCCTTTTGTAGTTGTTTTGTATTTTTTAAAATAATAAACAAAAGCTATTGCAGGTATTGCCAGGAGGTTTAAAAGGTGTACTCCGATTGATAATCCGATAAGGTAGGCAATTAATATCAGCCATCTGAAACCGTGTCTTTTGTCAGCGATTCGTTCCCATTTTAAAATTGCCCAGAAAACAATAGCTGTAAAAAATGAGGACATTGCATAAACTTCGCCTTCAACAGCCGAAAACCAAAAAGAATCGGAGAAAGTATAAGCCAAAGCTCCTACCAGACCACTGCCTAAAACTGCATACATTTTACCTTGAGTCATTTTTCCTTCACGTACGGCAACTTTTTCTGCAAGCATGGTAATTGTCCAGAACAAAAATAAAATTGTGAAACTGCTGCTAAGCACTGACATAATATTTATCATCAAAGCGACTTTGGTTACATCACCAAATGCAAATAATGAAAAAAACCTGCCTAATAACTGAAATAACGGTGCTCCCGGAGGATGTCCAACCTGTAGTTTGTAAGCTGTTGCGATGTATTCACCACAGTCCCACCAACTTGCTGTTGGTTCTACTGTAAACAGATATACAACTGTTGCAATCGCAAAAGTTATCCATCCGATAATATTGTTTTGCTTTCTAAAATTTTCCATTGAATCAATTTTTAGCGAAAGTATAAATTTTGATTTAATTTTTGTATTTCTTCTTAATATAAATTAACTTTTTTTAACAATGCAAATTGATCAAATATAAAAAAATAAAAAAACCCATCAATATTTGGTGGGTTTTTTATACTGAACGCATCCATACGGACAAGTTTATACTTTACAAATTTCGAAAAAGCAAAACATGTGGTTATCTGTAAGCTATGTTTGTAAATTTTCGCATACTCGATTTCTATCAATATAATAAGGATGAATAAGTTTATTAAACTTTAATCAATTTTATTCCGGGATAATTGCTTCAACCGGACAAACATCAACACAAGCACCGCAATCGGTGCAAAGTTCAGGATCAATTACATAAATATCACCTTCGGAAATTGCTTCAACCGGACATTCATCAATACATGTACCACATGCAGTACATTCATCTGTTATTTTATAAGCCATAATAAATAATTTTATGTTAATAATCGAAAAAAATATTGATGCAAATATAAATAGATTTTGTAAAATTTTATGCTATTAAGTAATTTATATATGTTCTAAATAAATAAATATTTTAATAAAAAAATATTTATTGTAAAACTTGTTTTTAAGATAAATAAAACATTTAACTTTGCCGCGATTTTTAAACATATTCATATTCAAATGACGCATAAAAAAAATCATGTCGTTGAATTAGATGATGTAGTTGTAAGGTTTGCCGGTGATTCCGGTGATGGCATGCAACTTACAGGTTCCTTATTTTCTGATTCTGTAGCTTTTGCAGGAAACGATTTTGCTACTTTTCCTGATTATCCTTCCGAGATCAGGGCACCTCAGGGAACAATTGCCGGCGTATCGGGTTTTCAGGTACATTTCGGACAAAACAATATTCACACTTCAGGCGATCTGGCTGACGTTTTAGTTGCTATGAATCCTGCATCATTAAGAGCATCATTAAAATGGGCAGAAAAAGATGCCACACTTATTGTTGATTCCGACTCTTTTATTGAAAAAGGAATAATCAAAGCCGGCTATGATACAAATCCCTTGGAAGATAACAGCCTTGTTGGCTACAACCTTATTAAAGCTCCAATTTCCAGATTAACTAAAGAAGCCGTTAAAGACCTTGATATTGAACTTAAAGCAGCTTTAAGGTGCAAAAATATGTTTGCCTTAGGTATAGTTTTATACCTTTTTAATCGTAAGCTTGATTCAACAAATGCTTTTTTTGAAGAAAAGTTCAAATCTAACCCGCTGATTGTTGAGTCAAACAAAAGAGTTTTAAAAGCAGGATTTATTTTTGCAGAGAATGTTGAGGCAATAAATCCTACATTTAGGGTACAACCTGCAAAGCTAAAAAAAGGCACATACAGAAATATCACAGGAAACAGAGCAACTGCCTGGGGATTTTTAGCAGCATCCGAACGTTCGGGGAGGGAACTGTTCTTAGGGTCCTATCCTATTACACCGGCTTCTGAAATTTTACAGGAATTAACAAAGCATAAGCAATTTTCTGTTAAAGCTTTTCAGGCGGAGGATGAAATTGCCGGTATTTGTTCATCATTAGGGGCAAGCTTTACAGGTTCATTAGCAGTGACATCTACATCAGGACCTGGCTTATCATTAAAGAGTGAAGCAATTGGCTTAGCTGTTATGACTGAATTACCGATTGTGATAGTAGATGTTCAGCGTGGCGGTCCTTCAACCGGAATGCCCACAAAATCCGAACAATCCGATCTTTTTCAGGCATTGTTTGGCAGAAATGGTGAATGCCCAACAATAGTTTTAGCTGCAATAAGTTCATCCGATTGTTTTTATTCGGCGTATGAAGCATCTAAACTTGCACTGGAGCATATGACACCAGTTATTTTATTAACCGACGGTGCTTTGGCAAATGGCTCGGAAGTTTTTAAAATTCCAAAAGTTGCTGATTTACCTGTTATCAACCCTCCGATTGTTGAACCAAATGACCCTGATTTTAAACCTTATAGAAGGGACGAGAAAAAATTAAGCCGTTACTGGGCTATTCCCGGTACCGAAGGGTTGCGCCATAGAATCGGCGGTCTTGAAAAAGAAAATATTACAGGTAATGTTTCAAATGACCCGCTTAATCATCAACTTATGGTTAAGTTAAGAGATGATAAAGTTAAAAGAGTTGCCAACTATATTCCCGAACAAAAAATTATTGGAAAAGACTCAGGAGAACTGTTAATTGTTAGTTGGGGTGGTACTTATGGAGTAATGCTCACAGCTGTTGAAAGATTGCAAGAAAAAGGTAAAGATATTAGTCTGGCACATTTTAAATATATAAATCCTTTACCCAAAAACACCAAAGAAGTATTCAGTAAATTTAAAAGAATTATTGTTTGTGAATTAAACAACGGACAATTTGTATCTTATCTTAAAATGAATTTCCCAGAATTTAAATACGAGCAGTATAATAAAATTCAGGGCTTGCCTTTTATGGTATCCGAAATAAAAGAAAAATTCAGCTCACTTTTAAATGAGTAATAAAAATGGAAGAATCACAAATTAAGGTTCCGGTTATTCCGGAATTAACAAAAGAAGATTTTGTTAGCGACCAGATGGTAAAATGGTGTCCGGGATGTGGTGACCATGCAATTTTATCATCAATGGAAAAAGTGTTTCCCAAACTTGGTATCCGTAAAGAAGATTTTGTTGTTGTTTCGGGAATAGGATGTTCGTCAAGATTTCCTTATTACATGAATACTTACGGAATACATGGCATTCATGGCAGGGCAGCAGCAATTGCTTCGGGAGTGAAAATCGCAAATCCTGAATTAAGTGTTTGGATGATAACAGGTGATGGTGATTGTTTGGCAATTGGAGGAAACCATTTTATTCATGTTGTAAGGAGAAATCTTGATATAAATATTATCCTGTTTAATAATAAAATATATGGCTTAACTAAGGGTCAGTTTTCTCCTACAACACCCAAAGGTGCCAAAACAAAAACTTCACCACTGGGAACTATTGAAATTCCTTTTAATCCGGGTGAATTGGTGATTGGTGCGCAGGGAACTTTTTTTGCCAGAGTTACGGATTCTAATCCTAAAATGATGGTTGATGTATTATTTGAAGCTGCCAGGCATAATGGAACTTCAGTTGTTGAGATTTTGCAGAATTGTGTTATTTTCAGTAATAATATTCATGCCCTGATTACTTCTAAAGAAACCAAAGAAAATAATCAATTACATTTGAAGCACGGCGAACCAATGTTATTTGGAAAGCAAAAAGATAAGGGAATAATATTAAGAAGAACAAATTTAGAAGTTGTGAAATTAGGAGAAAACGGAATAACTGAAAAAGATATATTAATACACAACAAATTCAACCACGATACGGGTGTTCATAATATGCTTGCAAGGATGGCTCCGCCTGAATTCCCCGCTGCATTAGGTGTTATCAGGGCAGTAGAACAGGAAACTTATGGACAGGCTTTAATGGATATAATTGACATAGCAAAAAACACTTCCCCCCTGAAATCAGTTGATGACCTGTTAAACAGCGGAAATATCTGGGAGATATAAAGTTATTTATCAAATCAGCTATTTAAAATATTATAAAATTAACCTATTCAATTTATATTAACCTATTGAAAGCTGGAATATTGGAATAATGGAGTAATGGAGTAATGGAATATTACTCTTTATCAAGAAGTTTTTCCAAATATCCTGCAGCTTTCAACATCCTGCTTCCATACCACGAAAACATTTCTCCGTCAACAAGTAAGATTTTAGATTTTGGAAATACTTTCTGTAATTCCATCTTGTCTGTTTTAGAAAATTTATAAGGCTCGGATGGCAGGAAAATTATTTCAGGTTTGGGTGAAATATTTTTTAATTCTATTTCAGGATATTTTGATTTGTTAATAATGTTTTTTAAATAAAATTTTGAAAGAAGCGATTCTGTGTAAGTGTTGCTTCCGGCTACCATCCATGGATTTTTCCAGACAAAATATAAGTAACCGAAATGCTGTTTTGTAACTTGAATTTTCGAAAAGGTTTTAACAATATTTTCTGACAAGGAAGTAGCATTTTTTGTTTTGTCAAATATCTTTCCAAGTATATTGATCATATTCAGGGCATCTGAAAAAGAGTTAATATCAAAAACATAACAAGGAAAATTTTCAGATAATATTTTTATGGTCTTCTTTGAGTTTTCATCTTTAACAGCAAAAATGATTTCGGGTATTAATGTTTTGACTTTTGTGATTGAAACGGTTTTAGTGCCGCCAACTTTATTGATATTTTTTACAATGTCTCTGGGATGAATGCAATAGTCGGTTATCCCGATAATTTTTTCAGATAATCCCAAATCACACAATGTTTCAGTAACTGACGGGCATAAGGAAACAATTGTTTCAGGTGGAGATAAAAAATTGATCGTTCTTTTTAAATCATCGGTTAGAATCATTGTATAAAATTAATATATTTTTTCGTTGAAGTAGCCAGATGGCCCCTGTGATATTTTTATCAAGTATATTGTATAATCTTCTTCTGTTTTAATTGGTTTTATTTCCTTTTCTAAATATTTTTAATTATTCAATAACGGGAGTCTGCGCTTAAACTCCAAATTTTATGCTAAAATTATAAATATTTCAATATCACGTTTCATATAATGTTTAAAAATTCGGATTGAAAATATAATTATAAAAAGATACTAATTAACACATACAAAATAAGAATAAATCCAATTCTGTTAGTGATTTTTCTGTATTAGTTATTAAGAAAATATTGTTAATAGTTTTACGCAGTCTGACGTTTGGCAGCTATGGCACGTGGTCGCTCGCTACTCAAATTTATATCAATTTCCTATTACTTTATTTTACCAATTCTTTGTCTTGATGACCCCCGCCCGAACGTACCTTTTCGGGACGGGCGGGCAAATGTGGTCATGCTGCTATAAGTGCTGTTCCCCAACGTAATTTCGTCATTCCGATTTTAACGCACAGTTTTTATTTCCTTTGCTTCAAAGGTTTAAAAATTCGATCCCGCCAAGGCGGGATACCCCAAATAGTCAAATAGCCTATTGATCCCTGAGGCAACGGACAGAAAAACCAACTCGCCATTCGTCGAAATAATCGTAAAACCCGCCGCTGCCGTAATACAGGCTGCGGTACCAGGCTTCGTACGACGAGAACCAAGTCGAGGACCACCAGAAACCCCAGTCACCAAGGTGGTCGAATGAACCAACGCTGCTACGGTAGCCGCCCGGAAGACCTGAGAACCCATAATCGTCAGTGCCCCAGGCCATATTATTTTGGTTCCACCTCGGGTGATTGGTGGTATTGCAATACCCTCCCAAAGGAGAATTCACCTGACGACATGATTTTAATTTGTTGCCGTTGGGTGGAAGTGATCCCCCAATAAAAGAGGTTAGTGTACACCATTCAAAATAATCGGGTACATGCCAGCCTGTTGGGCAAAGGTCGTTTGGGTCGACAACGGCATACCAATTATACAGCGCGCCATACAGGTCTTTCCACGAAATATCGTTGTCGTACCATACATAAGCACCGGTTATGAGATTAGACCAGTTGCTGCTACCAGTTACGTTTGGAATGGGTGTGCCGTTTTGGTAAGTTGTGGTTTTCAGGTTTTCGGCCATCCAGCACTGTGAACCAATAAGCACTGTGTTGTAAACGTTGCCGTCAATATCGATTACTGTGGGTGTTCCGGGACAGGGAATCCCTCCTGGATACTCAAATGTATAAGTTTGGTTGCCTGTAGGCGAATCAATTATTGATGTCTCTCCAATATCTGAATAGGCAGTATATTTCAATTCATCTCCAATATTAAATACAAAATTATTAATGGCTTTTTGAGATTTAAAATCAATATCATTGGCCTCATATTTATTGTAAACTATTTTGCATTTTCCTCCATAAGTTGTATTACTATTTGCATTCAACATTTTAATTGTTTTGCTTGTTTGTTTTACGGTAACGGTAAGCAAATAATACTTTTCATTACCCGAATAAAAAGTAAAGGAATGATTGCCCCGATTTAAAGTGTTTATATATTGCGCCAGTTCTCTGCCTAAAATATCCCGAACAGTGATTTTAATATATTCCTTTT
>JAUWSB010000158.1 GCA_030610255.1 Bacteroidota bacterium | reverse complement strand
ATGGAATTTCTGTTTTGTCAATAGGTTTTTTCGTTGAGCCTGAAAAAGCACTTATCTGGCGTGGCCCTATGGCATCTAAAGCTTTAAACCAGTTATTTAACGATTCCGACTGGGGAGAGCTTGATTACCTGATCATTGACCTACCTCCAGGCACAGGTGATATTCATTTGACACTTGCCCAGTCATATCCTATGACAGGTGCTATAATTGTAACAACACCCCAGCAGGTTGCTATGTCTGACGTTCGTAAAGCAGCAAACATGTTCCAGCAGGAACAAATTGAAATACCTATACTGGGATTAATTGAAAATATGTCATATTTCACTCCTGCCGATTTACCAAATAATAAATATTATATTTTTGGTAAGGGAAATGGAAAACAATTTGCCGAAAGCCTGAATGTGCCTTTCTTAGGTCAGATCCCTCTTATTCAAAATATTTCCGAATCAGGAGACAAGGGAAATCCGATAGTATTGGACGACAACTTACCGGTTTCAAAGATTTTTATGAAATTAGCTGAGAATCTTAAAAAACAAACAAAAAAAGAGAATATACAAATATAATATTTTTTTTATATAGTTATGATTAACTATCTATCAAGTATTGGAATATTGGAATATTGGAATAATGTGCCAAAGGCATCATTCCACAATTCCATTATTCCTCTGATGAATTAGTCCTTATATAAAAATAAATAAAAAATTTAATATCAACTAAAAATTTTAACAATGGCTTCAGAAGAAAAATCAGAATTAACAAATAAAGTTAAAAATATAATTGAGCAGATACGACCTTATCTTCAGCAGGACGGAGGTGATATTCGTTTTGTTGAGATCACCGATGATAATATTGTGAATGTTGAGTTACAGGGAGCATGTGGTTCATGCCCTTACAGTACAATGACCTTAAAAAACGGTGTTGAAGCAGCAGTAAAAAAAGCACTTCCGGAAATAAAATCGGTAGAAGCTATTTAATCTTTAAGATAAGTATTTTGCAACAATAGGCATTCTCCTGCCCATTCCAAATGCTTTGGGTGATACCCTTAATATTGGTGGCGCTTGGTATCTCTTATACTCATTTGTGTTAACTAATTTGAGAGTTTTTTTTACGATTTCTTCATCAAAACCCTGATTTATTAATTCCTTCGGGCCTTTTCTCAGTTCAATATATTGATAGAGAATTTTGTCAAGTATTTCATAATCGGGTAAAGAATCAGAGTCTTTTTGATTGGGGCGTAATTCTGCAGAAGGAGGTTTTTCAATAGTATTTACAGGGATAATTTCTTTGAATTTATTTATATGATTTGCCAGTTGAAAAACTTCGGTTTTATAAACATCACCCAAAACAGACAGCCCGCCGTTCATATCACCGTAAAGCGTTCCATAGCCAACTGCTGCTTCACTTTTATTTGAAGTATTTAATAAAATATGACCGAATTTATTTGATAATGCCATCAGTATCACCCCCCTTGTTCGTGCCTGAATATTTTCTTCTGTAAGATCAAAAAGTAATTCTTTAAAAAATGGATTTAATGAATTATTAAAACTGTGGCATATTTCTTCAATGTTGATAATATCATACGGACAGCCAATATTTTCCGCTAATTGCAAAGCATCATCAATTGAATGTGAAGAAGAAAAATCGGATGGTAGCAGAACCGGGTAAACATTTTCATTTCCCAAAGCTTTGGCAGCTATTGCAAGAGTTACCGCCGAATCTATTCCACCGGATAAACCGAGAATAGCTTTTTTGAATCCCAATTTTTTAAAATAATTTTTTACTCCCATCACCAGAGCATCGTGGATCAAAATAATCTTATCTGACTTTTGGGGGATGATAATTTTTGAGTTGATATCATTAATTGATTTCAGATCGTATATTTTAAAATCTTCTTTGAAATATTTAAGTTCATCAATAATTTCTCCTTTTTTATTAATTACCAGTGAACCTCCGTCAAACAGCAATTCGGTTTGGGCACCGACATGATTAACGTAAAATAATGGCAATTTATATTTTATAACATTCTGAGCTAAAATATTTTTTCTAATTTCTGCCTGATTATAATTAAACGGAGAGGCAGCAATATTTATAATAAAATCAGGATTTTGTTTATAAAGTTCATCCATCGGATTGATGGTGTACATCGGGTCATTTCCTATGTTCCAAAGGTCTTCGCAAATTGTTAATGCTATTTTATATCCTTTATAATTAATTACATTAAATTCTCTGTTTGGCTCAAAGTACCGGTATTCATCAAAAATGTCATAATTGGGAAGTAAAGATTTGGAGTGCTTTGATTTTACTTTTCCGTCGCTTATAAATATTGCAGAATTATGAAGATTTTTACCTTGATATCCGGGATTAAACACAGGTGAGCCGATTATTGCTGCAATATCAGTACATTCTTTTGCAATTGATTCAATTGCCATTTTGCATTTATTAATAAAATCGTCAAACTCAAGGAAATCACGTGCAGGGTAACCCGAAACTGCCAGTTCGGCAAAAATAATTAAATCGGCTTTTTGTTGTTTTGCCTTTTTAATGGCATTTTTGATTTTTGATACATTGCTTTCAAAATTGCCGATAAAATAGTTTATTTGTGCTAAAGCTATTTTCACCTAAAAATATTTTATTGTACTATGTTGTTTTTGCTGGTAAATTATTATTAAAAAATAACCCCCACACTTATCTCAAGAAAATTATTAATAGCATGGTTATTAATATCCGGATCGATTTTATTTTGATCTTTTAAGACATCGGTAAATCCGTTATCAAAAGTAAATCCAAGTGTCAGGGCTGTTGAACCGCCTAAAGAATATTCCATGCCAATGCCTAAGATCAATGCCTCGCGTACAGCTTTAATTTCATTTTGAATGTCATCTTCTGAATTTATATCCTCTTTTGTTGAAGATCGAAAACTGTCTTTGGCTTTTGCACCTATCAGAAAACCCGTTGACAAACCAATTTGCCCGTAAAACCTTACCTTGCCGAATTCTTTGGTTTTCATTTTTAGAGTTAAAGGCACTTCAATATATTTTAATCTGTATGTTCTGTGTAAATCACCAATCACTGTGTCAGTATCAATAATTTCTATATGAGGATAAATTAATGTACTGTTAAGATATGTTACATTAAATCCTGTAGTGATGGCATAGTTTTCCATCAGATGGAATTCTGCAATAAAACCCCATGAAAATCCCACTTCAGTTCCATCATTTTCATACCCTTTTGAATCGGATTTCATCCATCCGATATTTGGAGCTACTTTAAAACCAAATAAAAATGGTTTTTCCTGTGCAAAACCTGTTTTGAAAATAAAAAAAATTGCAGCGATAATTAATAGGATAATCTTTTTCATCTTATAAAATTTTTATCAAAATTAAACAATTCAGACAAATATCATAAAGTTTGTGAAAAATTCAGGATAAGTTTTTATATATTTGTCAAAATTATTAACCAAAAATTTAAGTTATGAAAAAAATAGTTTTAACATTTGTTTTGATTTTTGCTTCAAGCATGATTTTTGCACAATTTACTTTAGGTCCTAAAATCGGGTATAATACTTCAAAATTATCTGTGGATCAAAGTGATATTGAAACTTCATTAAAAAACAGCTTTCAATTCGGGATATTTGCACGATTAGGAAGTTCTGACAGCAAAGTATATTTACAACCTGAAATAAACTGGTTAACACAGGGTGGAGTTTTTAAACAACCTGAAGTTACAGGCAGTTTATCACCTTTTGAACAAGAGATTGATTTAAAAACCATTCAGATACCTGTTATAATAGGGTATAAAATAATAAATCCTAAAATAATAAATATACGAATTCTGGCAGGACCGGTAGCTTCAATCGTTACAGATAAAAAGATTGAAAGTAAAGATATTAGCGGATATATTAAACCCATCGAAGATGCTAATATAGAAGACCTGATATGGAGTTTACAGGTTGGTGCAGGAGTTGATATACTGATGTTTACGATTGACGTTCGTTACAATATCGGCCTAAACAAAGTTATTAATGATATTACCATTGATGGCACACCTGTAACATTTGCTTCAAAAGTTAGTGGATTCAGCGTTAGTTTGGGTTGGAAGATATTTTAGGGGCTCGTAAAATTTCATGATTGTTTACATAAATAATTTATCCATAAAATAAAAAATAATCTGTGTAAATCTGAGAAATCTGTGGTAAAAAAAATACAAAAAGTATAGCCACAGATTTCTCAGATTTACACAGATTAAAATAATAATAAATAACAGAGATAAGGTTTATATTAAAGAAAAAAATGATCACTTAATATGAAAACCAAATCCCCAATATTCCTATTCTTTATTATATTCCTTATTTTTTCTTGTAGTTTTAACAAAAGAACTGATATTGATGTTTCTGATGTAAAAATAAAAGAAGTTAAAATAAAAAGATATGGAAAAGAACTGTTTGAAATAAGCCCTGACAACATTAAAAATGAACTCAAACGTCTGGCAAAAAATTATAAATATTTCCTTGATGCAGACCTTGATGATACATTAAATCTTATTCAAATCCATGATTATATCACCGACCCAAAACTGATTGAAATTTACAATGAATCCATAAAAAAATATCCTGAATTAAATAATCTTGAAGATGATCTAACCCTGGCTTTTAAATATTATAAATACTATTTTCCTGATAAAAACATCCCTGAAGTTTTTACTTATATTTCCGGTTTACAATACGAATATCCGGTTCAATATTTTGATAATATCTTAATTATAGCATTAGATTTATATTTAGGAAAGGATTACATTCAATACAGACAAATCAGACTGCCGGCATATAAAATAAAACGTATGGAAGAAGAATACATATTGAATGATTGTATGAAAGAAATTGCAGAAGTAAATTTTTTACAACAAGAACCGGAAAGAACCTTTCTTGATGAAATAATCAAAAAAGGAAAAGTATTATATTTTTTAGATGCGGTTATTCCTCAAACATCTGATACTGTTAAGATTGGGTTCACATCAAATCAATTACAATGGTGCAGGGATAGTGAAGCAAATATCTGGAAGTTTTTGATAAACAATAATATTCTTTTTTCGGCAGATTATCAGGTTATTAAAAAATTCACGCTTGATGGTCCGTTTAGTGCCTCCTTTTCAAAAGAATCTCCCGCAAGAATCGGGAATTGGCTTGGTTGGCAAATTGTTCGTGCTTATATGAATAAAAATAAAGATGTTACCTTAAACGAATTAATGCTTGAAACCGATGCTCAAAAAATCCTGACAAAATCAAAATACAAGCCAAAAAAATGATTAATTATCTTATTTAATTTCTGAGTTTTTAAAAATATTAATGACATTTATAATTTTTTGGTATAAATGTATAAATATTTAAATCTGAATTTTTAATAGTTTTAATAAATATTTTAAAATTAACATAAAACATAACAATGCTGATAAAAACTTATGGTAGTGCCATAATCGGGGTTAATGCGATAATCATAACTGTTGAAGTGAATATTGATAAGGGTATCCAGTTTTTTATGGTAGGTT
>JAUWSB010000196.1 GCA_030610255.1 Bacteroidota bacterium | reverse complement strand
TTAAAAAATCAAATACTTCCAGGTACAATTTTAATTGAGGTTAAGGATAATGAGATAACTGTAATTAAGGATGATGAGATAATTGAAAAAAATACTTGTGAAAATAAAGAAGAAGTTGATGAAAAAATACTGAATCTCATTTCTCAGGAATTAAATGATCTTGTAAGCAAGTATAATTAATTCATCCCATACTTCTTCATCCTTCTATCCAACGATTGCCAGGAAATATTAAGCAAGGCAGCAGCTTTGGATTTATTATTATTTGCTTTCTCTAATGCTTTGGTGATTAATTTGTGCTCAACTAATTCTATGTCTAATATTTCATCTGTAGCATTAATATATTGGTTTTTAGCAAGATTATTTTTACTGATTGTCTGAAAATGTTTTAGACATAATTTATCATCGTCGCATAAAATCATTGCTCTTTCAATCATATTTTTTAATTCCCTGATATTGCCTGGAAAACTATATCCGGTTAGTTCTTTTAAGATGTCTTTATCAATATTTTTAATAGGCTTTGCCATTTTTTTTGAATAATTTTTAATAAAATAATTCAATAGCAAAGGGATATCTTCTTTTCTTTCCCGCAAAGGAGGTATATGAATAATAAACGAACAGAGCCGGTGATACAGGTCAAACCTGAATTTTCTTTCATTGCTCATTTTTTCAATATCCTGATTTGATGCGGCGATAACTCTTACATCAACATCTATTGTCTTATGCGAACCAACCCTGGTTATCTTCTTTTCTTCCAGTACTCTTAATAATTTTGCCTGTTGGTTCATTGGCATATCACTTACTTCATCTAAAAACAGAGTGCCTTTATTAGCAATTTCAAACCACCCGGATTTATCTTCGGTTGCTCCTGTAAATGCTCCTTTTTTATGACCGAAAAATTCGCTTTCAAATAAACTTTCAGGTATTGCAGAACAATTTACCGAATGAAAATAATGATTGTTCCTTACACTCAGATAGTGAATTCCGCGTGCAACCAGTTCTTTACCTGTTCCGCTCTCGCCGGTTATCAATACTGAGGTTGTATCTGTTTTGGCAACTTTTGTCATCAAGTCAATAACATTATTCAAAGCAGAACTGTTTCCTAACAATCGTTGTCCTATATTTTCATAAAGCTCTTTTGAAAGCAGCGAATAATTTTGTTCAGCTTCTTTTAATTTTTGATTAAGAGTGATAAATTTTTTGGTTCGTTCAATTGCATTATTTACTTCAATTAATCTGAATGGCTTTTGGAAAAAATCGGATGCACCCAAACGCATTGCATCTATTACGCTATTCATATCGCCATGCCCTGATATCATTATAACTTCAATTTCGGGATATTGTTTTTTGATTTCTTTTAAAACACTCAATCCATTCATCTCAGGAAGTTTAATATCTAAGATAGCAATGTCAATTTCGGTTTGTTTTAAAATATCAAATGCTTGTGAAGGCAAACCGGCTTTTGAGACTTTATAATTATTTCCCAGTAAAAATTCTTCAATTTCATCTCTTACTCTTTTTTCGTCATCCAGTACTAAAATGTTAATTTTTTTCATCTTGTAAGTGTTTTTTTAACACAGATTTTCACAAATATTTAAATAATCCCGATAGCTTTCGGGATGTCATCCATACGGACAAGTTTTGTGATTTTTAATATTTACCCGCCTGAACGAACGGGCAGGTTTAAACTTTCGGACTTTAAAGACGGTCATTAATTATACTTCGGCTTCGCCTTGTATGATTAAAATTTCGTTAACTTTTATCCTTCCGTCTTCCCTCTTATACAGTTTTAGGTAATGAAATTTTCATAATTGTGTGTTTGTTCAATTTGGTTTCCACATTAATATCACCTTTCATTTCTTTTAAAATACCATAAGTTATTGATAATCCAAGCCCGGTTCCAACTTCGGATTTTTTAGTTGTAAAAAATGGGTCAAATATTTTAATCAGATCATTTTCAGGGATTCCGATACCGTTATCTTCAATATTTATAAATAGATTATTTTTATTTTCATAAGTTTTGATTTTAATCTGTTTTTGATAGGATACATCATTAACTGTATTTTCCTTTTCATCAATAGAGTATTTTGCATTTGACAGTATATTTAAAATTACCTGTTCAAGTTTGTATTTATTACCATAAGTATAACAATCTTTACAGTTTAAACTTAAAGTACATTTTACATTATGATTTTTATATTGAGTCTTAATCATTGAAAGTGCGTTATTAATAACCTCATTAATATTGACTTTTTCAAAATCAATTAAATCCTGGTCTCTTGAGAATACTCTAATATGATTTATAATGTTTCTGATTCTTTCAATATCTTCAAATAATTTATTAAATTTTGTATTCAGGTAATCTTCGGTAACTTCATTGTTTTTTGATTTAATTAATATATTATCCAGTCCCATTGAGATTCCGACTAATGGCTGATTGATTTCATGGGCAATTCCTGCTGCCAGCTCACCTAAGGATTCAAGTTTTGATTTTTGAATTAATAATTGTTGTTGTAATTCAATTTTTTTTAATTCTTCTTTTACCCTTTTTTCAAGATGCTTATTAAGTTCCTTTAATTCATCAGCAGTTTTTTTTCTGGTTGTTATATCGGTTAAGAATGTTAATACGGCAGGTTCGCCTTCCCATGAAGTAACATTTGATTTTATTTCATACCATTTTTCATTACCTTTTTTATCAAATGCTTTAATATCATACCTGTCAATTACTTTTTCACCTTTTAGTCTTTTTTTATGATTAGTTAATACTAATTCCCTGTAGTCAGGATGGATAAAATCAATAAAAGGCTTTGAAATTGCTTCTTTGGGCATGAATCCTGTTATTTCATATATTTTAGGGTTAATAAAATTAATTATTCCGTTAACAGTTAACAGAATGCCATCATTGGCATTTTCAAATATCTGCCGGTAATTTTCCTCGCTTTCCCTAAGTTTAATTTCCGTGCAGATGTGTTCAGAAATTTCGTTTTGCAGGTCTTCGGTTCGCTCTTCAACTCTTTTCTCAAGTTCAGCATTTAGTTTTCTGAGCTTTTCTTCTACTTCTCCACGATGAATTGCTGCTCCGAAAATATCGGCTGCTGTATTAAGTGCTTTTAGTTCGGCTGATGTCCATGTTCTTTTTGTTTTACAATCGTCAAAACCGATAAAACCCCACCAAAATTTGTCTACAAAGATAGGAACAACAACAATTGATAATATATTCTGAGCAAAAAGAGCAGCTTGTTCGCTTTCGGGAAAGTCTTCAATTAATCCATTAATCGAATCACCTTTAGATAATACATTTATCCACCTTTCAAAACCGTTTTCTAAGAGTGAGAAATTCTGAAGTTCAGGATTGTCAATTTCAGGTTTGATGTTTTTGGCAACCCATTCAAATTTTTGACTTGTAGTTATTCTGTTATTATAGATATTATTTTTAAAAACATAGACTCTGCTTACTTTACTTGCTTCTCCCAAACGTTGTAGTACTTTTTTTATAGTTTCTTCTTCGTAATTTATTTTAAGAAATTGTTCTGATGCAAAATTAACAGCCTTTAGTATTGTTTCGCTGCGTTTTAATGCTTGTTCTGCTTTTCGTCGTTGTACTTCCTGATATTTAACCCTTTTTTCCAGAATAGCTGCTTGAGCAAGTTCATTTATTAAAGAAAACAATTGCATATTATCAACAGGCTTTAACAGAAATCCTTGAACTCCATAGTTAATTGCCTGCATAAAGTATTCAGCCTGGCCATAAGCAGACATGATAACAATTTTAATGTTCTGATCTTTTGCCTTGATTTTCCTGACCATCTCCAGCCCGGTCATTACAGGCATTTTAATGTCAGTAATAATTAAATCAGGCTTGTATTTTTTATAAAGATCATATCCTTCTTCACCATTTTCACCAACATATAATTTATTTATCCTGTCACTTAATATTTTAGTATAAATTGACCGTAGGATTTTTTCATCTTCAACATATAAAACCTTAATATCTAACTTTTTCATATTTATAGAATTTGATATTGCTGGATTGTTCAAATAATGCAGTCTTAAAATTTTAACAAAATTAGAAAAATTTAAAATCTAAATCAAATATTAGCTATTTATAAGTCTTCTCACCTGCCAAAATCTTCACAGGTAAACTGTTTTCAGCAGGCGGGATAGGGCAGGAATATTTGTGATTATAGGCACAATAAGGATTGTAGGAAAGGTTAAAATCTATAGTTACCGAATCGGTTTCCGGAATCCTGAAATCAAGGTATCTTCCGCCGCCGTATGTTTCGTCGCCAGAGGTAATATCACGAAAAGGAATGAATAAATAATTTTCATA
>JAUWSB010000204.1 GCA_030610255.1 Bacteroidota bacterium | reverse complement strand
TATCTGGTTTGATTTATAAACATTTTTCTTAACCAAAGTTTTTTGAAGTTCAAATACATTAAAATCCTTGCTTATCCCGATATTTTCCTCAATATGAACATCGGTTATTTCAGTGTTTTCGGGTAGATTTATTATCAGCTTACTTATTTCATTTGATATTTTACTTAAATCCGTCCCGAGATATTCTGACAATAAAAAAGATGCTTTAGGTGTGATTGAGTATCCTTTTTGTTTTAAATTGTTATTAATCCAATCAGGAATTTTATTATCATACAATTTAGCTGATTCAAATAAAACACTGTTTTTTTCAATGGTTTTTGCAAAAGTTGTTCGTTTATCAAATTTCTTGTACTTATAACAAATTACAAGTAATGTTGATTTTAAGGGATTCTCAATATATGGGGCAAGTTCTTCAATTTTATCTATTTGTTGAGCTTCTTTAACTATCACAACCTGATAGTTTGATATCATGGGAAATCGTTTTGCATAGCTGACAATTGTCAGCACATCTGTTTCTCTTCCGTAAATACTCGTTTGATTAAATTCTTTTTCGTCTTCGCTCAAAACATTTTTTTCAATATAATTTGATATTTCATCAATATAAAACGGTTCCTCACCGGTCAGGAAATAAACAGGGTAATAAATTTTGTTTTTTAAATCGGTGATTATCTGGTTAAATTTCATTATAATCAAAATACAGATGTTTAACTGTTTCTCCTTTATTTATCAGCTGGTTTAAAGAATCAATACCAATTTTAAGATGTTCTTCAACAAATTTTTCCGAGATTTTCTGGTCACTTTCTTCGGTTTTAACACCTTCGGAAATCATTGGCTGGTCTGAAACTAACAGCAAGGCACCTGTTGGAATTTCGTTGGCAAAACCAACGATGAATATTGTAGCCGTTTCAAGGTCAATAGCCATACTCCGTGTTTTTCTGAGGTATTTTTTAAACTCTTCATCATGTTCCCAAACTCTTCTGTTTGTAGTATAAATCGTTCCTGTCCAGTAATCCTGTTTGTAATCGCGTATTGTAGTTGAAATTGCTTTCTGTAAATTAAAAGAAGGCAAAGCAGGGACTTTATCCGGAAAATAATCATTTGATGTTCCTTCACCTCTTATTGCTGCAATTGGCAAAATCAAATCGCCGAGTTTATTCTTTTTCTTTAATCCTCCGCATTTGCCTAAAAACAAACAAGCTTTAGGTGAAACAGCGCCTAACAAATCCATTATTGTTGCTGCATTAGCACTGCCCATCCCAAACTTGATTATGGTTATATTTTTTGCCGTGGCACTGGGCATTGGCTTATTTTTACCCTGTATTTCTACATTATTCCATTCGGCAAATAATTCTACATAATTATTAAAATTTGTTAAAAGTATATATTTACCAAAGTCTTTAAGCTTAGTTCCTGTGTATCGCGGCAACCAGTTCTTTATAATTTCATCTTTAGTTTTCATGTTTTTTAATTTCACGCAAATTTAATTGTTTTTGCTTTAAATGAAGAATTTAAAAAAATATTACCTTTGAATTATGTATAAATTAAATCTTCCGGAATACAATTTTAAGATAAGAAAAAGCAATCAAAAGCTTGAGATATTCGACCGGTTCAGGAAAAAATATGTTGCACTGACACCAGAGGAGTGGGTAAGACAAAATTTTATTGAATACCTTATTTCTGAAAAAAAATTCCCAGAATCATTAATTATTGTGGAAAAAAGTTTAACTCTTAATCAAATGCAAAAACGTGCTGATATTGTAGTTTATACAAACAAAGGCACGCCAAAGTTGATTGTTGAGTGCAAAGCACCGGAAGTTAAAATTACACAAAAAACTTTTGACCAGATTGCAAGATATAATATGACTTTACAAGTGGATTATCTGATTGTTACAAATGGAATAATCCATTATTGCTGCCGTATTGACTTTATAAATAAAACTTACAGCTTTATTGAAAACATACCTGAATATAACGAGCTCTGAGTAGATAAAATATCGGTTCTGTGTGAAATACTGCTGATATTATAAATAAAATCACAAGATACAAATTACAAAATACAAATAAATATCAATCTTAAAACTTCAATGACTAAAATTTATATTTCATCAGCAAGTTTAAGAAACCGCTTGTATGGAATTGCGGGCAAGCTTTCAGCATGAAATGCTCCGTTTGCCTGACTAATCATTGATACTTTAGCAGCTACTTCTTCGTTAGGTGCTTCATAAATGTCAAGAAAATCAAATTGTCCTAATATTGCATAATGAGCAATAAATTTAACTTCCGGACATTTTCCCTTAACCTGTTCCAGCCAGTTTCTTCCTAATTTTTCCCTGTCTTTCATCTGTGATAAAAAATCGGGGGATAATTTGGTCATTAAAATATAAGTTTGCATTTTCACCTCCTGTTATTAAAATATTTGTTAAACATTCAACTGCAAGATACAAAAAATTATCATCTTGTCAATATAATTAGTGAATTATTTTTTTCTTTATAAAAAATCTTGTTATTTAAAAATTTTTATAAATTTGCATTTACATAAAAAAATAATTCGTTATGAAAAATAATATCATCAAAATCGTTTTAGCAATTGTAATAATTACACTGGCATACTTTGTATATGAGAGTATTTTAGAACCCGTTAGATTTAAAAAAGAAAAAAATATTCGTGAACTGGAAGTCATTCAGCGACTTAAAGACATTAGAACAAGCCAGATGATTTACCGGGCAATAAACAACAAATACACTGCTTCATTTGACACCTTGATTGAATTTTTACATATCGGCGAAATCCCTATAGTAAATATTATCCCTGACCCTGAAGACACTACTTTTACAAAAACAATCAATGACACTATTGGCTATATTAATGTTGGGGATTCACTTTTCGGTAAACGCCCCAACTTTGTTATTGAAGAAATCCGGCTTATTCCTTTTACCGATACCATAGAATTTGAAATGAATGCCGGTGAAATTGAACAAGGAAGAGTAAAAGTTAATGTACTTGAAATATCAGCTCTTTATAAATATTTTTTAATAGGATTAGATAATCAGTTGATTATAAATCTGATAAAATCAAAAAATGAAATTGACAGATTCCCAGGCTTAAAATTAGGTTCAATGACGGAAGCTTCTACCGACGGAAACTGGGAATTTTAACAACTATATGTTAGATGTCTTCACATACTATTGCTAATGCAAATTATATTGATAAAGTTCTGACAAAAGACAGCTCAAGATCTTATTCAGATTATTATAGAGATTATTTATTATCCATTCAGTTCTCGCTGGATGGATTTTCTTTTTGCGTTATTGACATTGAGCGGAATAAACACCTTGCTATCAAATCTTATTTCTTTCAGGAAATTGAAGATTACGAAACTCTGTGCAATGAAATTGAAAACATTATTTCAGAAAATGAACTTTTAAAAAGGGCTTTTCATACAATTAATATAAACTTTGAAAGTCAGAAATCAACCCTTGTCCCATCACCGCTTTTTGATAAATCCGAAATAGATTCATACCTGAAATTCAATCATAAAATCCAGCACGACGAAGAAATATTTTTTGACGAACTGAAAAACCTTGAAGCATATAATATTTATGCAATTCCGAATTGTATCAGGGAAAAGATCAGAAGCAAGTTTTACAAATACAAAATTTCAAACTTTTCAAGTACTTTAATTGAAAGTCTGCTAATAAATCATAAAAATCAAAGTTTAAAAAATAAAGTTTTTACAAACATACGCTCATCATATTTTGACATCATTATTATTGAAGATAAACAACTTATCTATTACAATGCATTCAGATACCGCACTAAGGAAGATTTAATTTACTTTTTGATTTTCACACTTGAAC
>JAUWSB010000207.1 GCA_030610255.1 Bacteroidota bacterium | reverse complement strand
TTCCTGATTTTGTGCATGTTTTGTATGATGGAAGAATAGTAAAATCAGGAGGGAAAAGACTTGCAATTGAACTGGAAGAAAAGGGTTATGACTGGATAAAAAAGGAATTTGAAAATGAATAAACAAAATAAAAATATTGCACTGAAGAATAAGTTGATAAATCTTTTTGAAGAGAATAAAAATTTAATCTTCAAAAATGAACCACAATATATTTCAAATTTAAGAAATCAGGCAATTGAAAAATTTAACCAATTGGGATTTCCAACAACAAAGATGGAAGGATGGAGAAATACGGACCTTACAAAAGCCCTGTCAAAAAATTATAATTATTTTTTTAGCTCAATTCAGGATAATGTAAATGTTGAAGAACTATTCAAATGCGAAATTCATAATTTTGATACTGATATTGTTTCTTTTTTAAACGGTTTCTATGTTAATGGTGACAGCCAATTAAAAACAATGTCCGATGGTACTGTTGTCGGAAGTCTTACAAAAGCTATTGAGCAATATCCCGAAATTTTTGAAAAATATTATAACAAAAATGTTCAGTCGGATAAAAATGCTTTTGTTGCTTTAAATACAGCTTTTGCACAGGACGGGCTTTTTATTTATGTTCCTGATGGTGTTGAAGTAAACAAAGCCATTCAAATGGTTAGCATCATTAATCATAATGAAAATTTATTTATTCAAAACCGTAATTTAATTATCCTTGGAAAAAACAGCCGGCTGACTTTAGTGCATTGTGATGACTCAATTAATCAGCAATCAAGCTTTAATAATTCTGTTACTGAGATTTTTGTTGAAGAAAACGCAAATCTTGATCATTACAAATTACAAAATCTCAATAATGATTCAACCCTGATAAACTCAACTTTTGTTCATCAGAAATCAGGCAGTAATGCTTCAACAAATTCAATAACATTAAATGGCGGCTTGATCCGCAACGATACTTTTGTAAAACTCAACGGACAGTTGTGCGATGCTAATGTTTACGGTGTTTATCTGATGGATAAAACACAGCATATTGATAACCATGTTTTTATTGACCATGCGGAACCAAACTGTAGCAGCAATGAATTATTTAAAGGTATTTTGGATGAAGATGCAACAGGAGTGTTTAACGGTCATATACTTGTTCGCAGAAATGCACAAAAAACAAGTGCTTTTCAGAGCAATAAAAATATTTTACTAACAGATACAGCTTCAATTGATACTCAACCGTTTCTGGAGATTTATGCTGATGATGTTAAATGCGGGCATGGAGCAACTGTAGGACAACTTGATACAGAAGCTATGTTTTATCTTCGTTCGCGGGGCATTACCGAAGCCAATGCCAGATTGTTGCTCATGTATGCTTTTGCTGCTGAGGTTATTAATAAAATTTCAATAAAGCCCTTGCGGGACAGGATAGATGATATGGTAAAAAAACGTTTACGTGGCGAATTGTCAATTTGTGATAAATGTGTTTTGCATTGCGGTTCACCAGAAAAAGAAATTCATTTTGATATTGATATGAGTAAGATTTGATACGAGGAAAAGATTATATTGATTTGTTTTTGAAATAATTTAGTATTTTAGTAATTATAAAATGGAATTTGACATAAATAAAATAAGACAGGATTTCCCGATTTTACAACAAAAAATTTACGGAAAACCTTTAGTTTACCTTGATAATGCCGCAACCACACAAAAGCCGAAGGTGGTAATAGATACTGTATCAAAATATTATTACGAAGAAAATGCAAATATCCATCGCGGAGTTCATTATCTTAGTAATAAAGCTACCGAATCTTTTGAAATTGCAAGGAAAAATATTCAGAAATATATTAATGCAGAAAATTCTCACGAAATAATTTTTACAAAAGGAACAACAGATTCAATAAACCTTGTTGCTTCATCTTTCGGGAAAAAATTTATTTCCAAAGATGATGAAATTTTAATTTCTGTGATGGAACATCATTCCAATATTGTTCCTTGGCAAATTTTATGTGAAGAGAAAAAAGCAAAGCTCAGGGTTATTCCCATAAATGAAAAAGGAGAAATAATATTTGATGTTTTTGAGAAACTTTTAAATGAAAAAACAAAGCTGGTAGCAATAACCCATGTTTCAAATGCTTTGGGCACAATTAATCCCGTTAAGGAAATTATCAGCAAAGCTCACAAAAAAAATATTCCGGTACTTATTGATGGTGCACAAAGTATTCCGCATCTAAAAGTGGATGTAAAAGAACTGGATTGCGATTTTTACTGTTTCTCAGGTCATAAAGTTTATGCTCCGATGGGTGTTGGTGTTTTATATGGAAAAGAGAAATTTCTTGAAGAAATGCCACCGTATCAGTCGGGAGGCGAGATGATCAAAAATGTTACATTTGAAAAAACCACTTTTAATGAATTACCTTTTAAGTTTGAAGCCGGAACACCCAATGTCGGAGGAGTTTTAGGATTAAGTGCTGCATTCGATTATCTGAATAAAATTGGTCGTGAAAATATTGAAGTTTATGAAAATGAACTTTTGAATTATGCTACTGAAGAATTGCAAAAAATCAATGGGTTAAGATTTATCGGAACTGCAAAACACAAAACAAGTGTTATTTCATTCCTTATCGGAGATATTCATCCTTATGATGCAGGAATAATTATTGATAAGATGGGTGTTGCAATTCGCACAGGACATCATTGCGCCCAGCCGGTTTTAGATTGGTTTAAAATTCCGGGAACTATAAGAGCATCTTTTGCGTTTTATAATACAAAGGATGAAATTGACAGACTGATTGAAGCAATTTTGCAAGTTATAAAAATGTTCGGATAAATATGACTATTCAGGAAATAGAAAACCAAATCATATCGGAGTTTGCAAATTTTGACGACTGGATGGATAAATACAATTATATTATTGAATTGGGTAAATCCATTCCATTAATAGATCAAAAATATAAAATTGATAATAATCTGATTTCCGGATGTCAGTCAAAGGTTTGGCTTCGTGCCGAATATAAGGACAGAAAGATAATATTTACATCAGACAGTGATGCAGTGATAACCAAAGGTATTGCAAATCTTTTGATAAGAGTTCTAACAAATCATACTCCTGACGAAATAATCGGTGCCAATTTGAAATTTATTGATGTTATCGGTTTAAATGAACATTTATCACCAACACGTTCCAACGGTTTAGTTTCAATGATTAAACAGATGAAGCTTTATGCTTTGGCGTTTAAGACAAAGATGGAAGGGAATAAATGACAAAAAAACACACAAACAAACATCTTGAAAATAAAATCGCAGAAATCTTAAAAACAGTTTTTGACCCTGAAATTTCTGTTAATATTTATGATATGGGTTTGATATACAAGATAAATATTGATGATGATAAAAATGTTAAAATACTGATGACCTTAACTTCTCCGAATTGCCCGGTAGCAGAAAATTTACCGGCAGAAGTTAATGATAAGGTCAGGACTGTTGAAAGCATAAAAGATGTGGAAGTTGAATTAACCTTTGAACCTCCATGGAATAAAGATATGATGTCGGAAACCGCGCTCCTTGAACTCGGCTTATTATAAAAAAGATATAGACAAAATTTATTATTAAAATTATATTTAATTTTATAAATTTGTAGGGTAAAAAATTATCAGGTATTATTTATGTCAGCTAAACCAGGAAAACTTTTATCATCAATAAATT
>JAUWSB010000025.1 GCA_030610255.1 Bacteroidota bacterium | reverse complement strand
CCGCCGCAATATTGATTGAAGCAGGATTAAGTTTTCTGGGTATCGGAGTTCAGCCACCAATGCCTTCATGGGGTAGTATGATAAAAGAAAATTACGGTTACATCATACTTGATTCAGCTTATCTTGCCATCTTGCCCGGACTTGCAATTATATTTATGGTTCTGGCTTTTATGTTGATTGGCAATGCTCTGAGAGATGCTTTGGATGTGAGAACGGTGGATGGCTAAAGCTTTCAAATAGAGTTTCATAATAAAACCACTTTCAGTGGGAATTTATAAACAAGTGGCAGCAGCAGTATCAGTTGCAGTTTGCTGATTAGTATTAAACAACTCTATTAACTAATGTCTGTCCATAAAGTCAAACAATTTTTGAATTAAAGCACCAAATAACAAAAAACAAATTACAAATAAATTCGAAATATCAATGATCAAAACTTGTCCGTATGGATGTTCAAAACAGCTTTGAATATTGAGATTTCGGTCATTGAGATTTATTTGTATTTTGGTGCTTGTAATTTGTTATTTTTTAAAAAGTATTAAATGCTTAATTTACAGACAGATACTAATTAATCAATTAATATCCATTACCACATTCAAAAATATCCGTGATTTATGATTGAAGATTAACGATTTTAGATTTCAGAAGTTTTAAAAATTTACCGATACTCATCATTCTGACAAGGCATGAATCTTCTTCCACCAAAGCAAAATCCTTTGTGAAAATTAATTTTCACTGAAAAATAGATATCCATACCTGTAAAATCATTAAATCCGAAAAATCCACCTAATTTGTCAGTACCAATAGTCAGGAAGTACAATCTGGCTGATAAACCGATTCTTGGTTGTTTAAAATCATATAATGATATGGGAACAGCAAACTCAAACTGCCTTTTTTCATAACGTGGTGTTATTGAAATTTGTGAGGGTCTTTGTAAAGATATTTTTTCCAATTTTATAGGATAAATAAAAGTACTGTTAATATACCAGCTTTTATTATAATGATAATCAACCTGAAAGCTAAATGCAGCAGGAAGACTTATAGAAATTTTATTTGCTTTTAAAGATTCATCAGGGTCACCATAAAACTGATTACTTATGGTTTGGCTCAAGTCATGAATATTGTTATATGTTAAAGTGTCAATTTCTTCCCAATATGTACTTACATTGTCATAAACATGTTTTTCGGCATTTTCCTTAAATTTAATACTCCCAATATCAATTATTGAAACCCCAATTCTATATACATAATCTTCATAAGGTTGTTGGCACAACTTATTATATTTACGATTAGAATATCCTCTTGCTTTTTTCTGATAAGTTATACCAAGATCTAATCCAAATCCCCCACCCTTAATAAATTTCCCGTCATCAGGAAAATCATTATTATAATAATTAATTGGCAGTGAGTAGCCAACTTCGGCATCAAGGTTTCTGATATCTGCAGTGCTGTCATTAGGAATTATATAATCAATATTATTGACATTCATGTATCCACCGCTGTAACCAAATAATCTCTTCACAGTAATCCCTGCTGAAAATTGATTATTGTATATCTTCTTGAAAATATAAGCATAAGTTAATCCTATTTCGCCCCATGCCATTGCTGTCATACCAAAATCATAATCATTATAATTAATATTGAATTGCGACGGATAATTCAGCCCTTCGTACGCAAAATTTGCAATCTCATAAGGTATTCTGTTTAAAGATACCATTGTTCTAATACCTGTAGTTAGTGCAAAAGCATGATTACCTTTTATAACCATTGCCGAAGGACCGATGATCCTTACATTTGAAAACCCATATTTTAGTTTTTCATTTAAATAATGATCAAATGCCTGATTATTTTCGCCATATGTTGGAAACTCAGGGTCTCGTTTTAGAAACTGGAATAATTTGTAATCTTCACCATGGATGTATAAATAGTTGTTCTGGACAAAAATATCGGCTGTAACCAGGTTTATATCCATGAATAATTTTGAGTTCACTATTGAACTGGGGTTGATTATTGACCCAACCGAACCTGCATAGTTACTGTTAACTACCCCCAGCATTTCCTGTGCTTTTACATGTATGAATACAATTGTAAAAAGTATTAAAATAATTATTTTTCTCATTAATTTTTGATTGATTTTTTGCAAAAGCACAGTTTGATTAATTGTTATTAAAAATTTTAAGTCGCAAATTTAAAAATTTCAGAATAACATAATAACATTATATTCCAAAAAATTAAGTTTGCATAAAACCAACGGTTTAACCCGTTGCTTTTACACGAACAAAAAAGTTTATTTAGAACGTGTTTTCTTCAAAAATATTTTTTATTATATGCCTGATAAAATCTTAAATTAATTATAAATTTGAACAATAATTTTATAAAAAAATTGAAAATAAAAACATTATATATAATCGCAATAATTATTGCATGTTTTGCAGGAGTTGGTTCGCGCTACTATCAGGAAGTATTACCGGTTTTTATTTCTGAATATACAGGTGACACCATGTGGGCAACTGCTGTGTTTTTATTCTTCAGGTTTCTTTTTCCAAAACATAAAGTTATTGTTTCTGCAAGTCTTGCAATGATATTTTCCATACTTATTGAATTAAGTCAATTATACCGGGCTACATGGATAGATTCAATCAGGAATACCATAATCGGCGGATTAATTATAGGTTTTGGATTTTTATGGAGTGATTTTATCTGTTATTTGTGCGGAATTGTTTTGGGCATTATTATTGATTTTTTTATAAGAAAAGCCTAACCCAGATAGACTGGAAGATAAAAGATAAAAGTAAAAAGATAAAAGTTAAACAAATATTATAAAATTTTTATTATTTTTGCAGTCCTAATAAATCATGTATAAAATTGCGGATGTGGCGTAATTGGTAGCCGCGCTAGACTTAGGATCTAGTGCCGAAAGGCGTGGGGGTTCGAGTCCCTTCATCCGCACCACAAGCCTTAGGACAATATTTACACTAAGGCTCTTTTTTTTAATGGCTATTATTCAGACAAATAATAAGTTTCTTGATAATTTTTATTAAATTTCGGGTTACCTTTTTGTAAAAATTTGGATTAAGTTATTATAGAAAGTATATTTGTAAACAAGAAAATAATAATTTTCAACTATTTATTTAATGAATAAATTTAAAATAATAATTCTTTGTTTGTTTTTTTTTGCTGTAAATATTTTTCTATCTGCAACAAACCAAAACAGAATTGACAGTCTTAAAACAAAACTAAAGAATTCTAATGATTCTGTAAAAATAATAATCTATAATCAACTTGCCGAAGAACATATTTTAAATTCACCAATAAAAGCACAATCATACGCAGAATTTGCATTACTTCTCGCTAAAGAAACAAATAGTACTCAAGGTAAAGCAATAGCTCTAAGCAATTTAGGAGAGTCAAATTATTTTCAAAATAAATATGAAAAATCACTTAATCATTACTTTAAATCATTATTTTTATTTAAGGAATTAAATGACATAAAAAAAGTTTCGGAATTATCAATCAATATCGGAAATGCATACAGCAAACTTGCTGAATATGATAAAGCATTGAAATATCTTGAAAATGCTTTAATAATACAGCAAGAACTGAATTCAAAAGAAGACATTGCACTAATATTTAATCATATCGGTTTAGTTTATGATTATAAAAGCGAATACAAAGAGGCAATGGAGTATTTTTTAAAAGCCCTGAAAATTGAAGAAAAATCAGGTAATAAAGAAGGCATTTCAAATGTTTCGAACAATATGGCTAATATATATAGCGTATGGAGAAACTATGAAAAAGCATTGTTTTATTACCTAAGATCTATGAAAATTGAAGAAGAACTTGAAAACAAAGGAGGAATTGCCGTTGCCTTAAACAATATCGGCATTGTTTACCACGATTGGAAAAATTACGACAAGGCTCTGGAATACTATGAAAAAGGATTAGGTATTGAAAAAGAATTAAAAAACAAATCCGGAATTGCAAAATCACTTAATAATATTGCAATAATATTTGATGAAAAAGGAGAGCATGAAAAAGCACTTGAATATTATACTCAATCATTAAAATTAGAAGAAGAATTAAATAATAAAATCGGAGTTTCCATTGCTTTAAGCAACATTGGCGAACATTTTGAACAAAGAGGAAATTACAATAAAGCCTTAGAATATTATCAAAAATCACTGGATATTGATAAAGAAATTAATAATTCGGTTGGGTTCGGACAAACATATAACCAATTAGGAAACCTATATGTTCAATTAAAAGATTATAACAAAGCTCTGAAATATTATAACAACAGCCAGAAGATTGTTAAACCGTTAAATATTATTGAAACCATCACAGAAAACTACAAAGGGTTAGCTAATACATACACTTTTCTTGGAAATTACAAAAAAGCTTTTCATTATTCAAACCTCTATCACAATCTGAAAGATTCAATTTTTAATAAAAGCATGCATTTGCAGCTAACAATTATTCAATCAGGATTTGAAATTGAAAAACGGGAAAATGAAATAGAGATATTGAACAAAAACAAACAATTACAAGAACTTGAAATTAAAGAAAAACAAAACCAGCTTGAAAACCAAAGGATTTTAATGTTTGCATTGATTGCAGGTATTATAGTTGTTATAGTTTTCGCAATTATTTTCTTCAGACAACTTCATCAGAAAAACAAAGCCAATAAATTGTTAAAGCTTCAAAACATTGAAATCAAAGAAAACAGGTTAAAACTTATAAAATCCAAAGAAAAAGCCGAAGAATCCGACAGACTAAAATCTGCATTTTTAGCTAATATGTCACACGAAATAAGAACACCGATGAATGGAATACTTGGCTTTGTTGAATTACTTAACGAAGACGATATTGATAAGGAACAAAAAAGCTCTTATATAAATTTAATAAAAGAAAATGGAAGGCAATTATTAAATTTAATAAACGACATAATTGACATATCAAAAATTGAAGCAGGGCAGTTAAACATAAACTTAACCGATTGCGACATAAATAGGGTGCTGTCTGAAGTTTATCAACTTTTTAACGAAAATAAAGACATCTATGATGATCATGAAATTAAATTTCTCTTCAACAAGGAAAATAAAATTGATAATTTATTTATTTCTGTTGATGAACTTCGTCTAAAACAGGTGTTTATTAATCTTATCGGAAATGCTTTTAAATATACCGATAAAGGATATATTGAATTTGGATATTCATTTCCAAACAAAAAAATCATTCAATTTTACGTAAAAGATACAGGTATAGGAATACCTGAAGATAAATTTGAATTTATATTTGACCGTTTCCGTCAGGTTGATGATTCCTTTACAAGAAAATATGGAGGTACAGGTCTTGGATTAGCTATTTCAAGAAAATTAATAAATTTAATGGATGGCAGAATGTGGATTGAATCTGTAGCAGGAAGAGGTTCTACATTTTTCTTTAGCTTACCAAACATCCCTGTTTCAAAATCATTAGAAATTCCTGACGAAAAAAACAATCTATCCAATCTGAAAATAAACCTTAACGGGAAAGGGAAAACAATTCTTGTTGCCGAAGATGTAGATTCAAACTATCAATACATTGAAGCCTGCCTTATTAAAACAAAAATGAATATTTTAAGGGCAAAAAACGGTAAAGAAGCTATTAGAATTTGTAAAGAAAACAAAGATATTAACATTATATTAATGGATATTCAAATGCCTGTATTAAACGGAATTGATGCTGCAATAGAAATAAAGAAATTTCTGAAAAAAACTCCTATAATTGCTCTTACAGCTTATGCAGTACAGGACAAACTTGAAGAAATTTCAAAAGGACCATTTGAGGATTCCCTTACCAAACCTATCAATGCCGACGATTTGTTATCCGCTTTGAATAAACATATTCTTTAAAAGCAATTCATCAATCCTTTAAATCTTTTCCTCAACAAATAATCCGAAAAATATCAATAATTCGGTATAAATCTAATTTTATATTTATATTTGCACCTCCAAAAATTAAAACAATAATATAAATGAATATTACAAAAGAAGATACCGGCGAATTAACCGCCACAGTTAAAATTGAAGTAACTGAAGATGATTATCGCGACCCGGTAAACAAAACGCTTAAGGATTATCAAAGAAAAGCTAATATGCCCGGATTCAGGCCAGGTAAGGTTCCATTTGGAGTAATAAATAAAATGTATGGTAAGGGTGTTTTAGCCGAAGAGGTTAACAAAATTTTATCCGATTCATTAGCCAAATACATTACTGACAACAAAATTGAAATTTTGGGAAATCCATTACCAAATACTGAAAAAAACAAAAAAATTGATTTTGAAAATCAAACAGAATTCGAATTTTATTTTGATATAGGCATATCACCAAAATTTGAACTGAATTTATCTGATAAAATTAATATTGATTATTACAAAATAAAAGTTGACGATACTGTAGTTGATAAATATTTAAACGACCTTTGCAAAAGATACGGCAAAGTCACAAATCCTGATAAAGCCGGCGAAGGAGATGTTGTTTATGGTGAAATTTTACAATTGGACGATTCAGGAAATATTTTGGAAAAAGGTATAAATAACAAGACTTCTATAGGTTTGGATTATATAAAATTAAAAACTGTAAAGAATAAATTTATCGGGCTTAAAAAAGAAGATAAAGTGGTTTTTAATCCTTTAAAAGCAACAAAAAGTGCAATTGACACATCCACAATGCTGGGGATTTCAAAAGAAGAAGCTGAAAAACTTGATAATGATTTTCAGTTTACAGTTGAAGAAATTTCAAGAGTAACTCCTGCTGAAATAAATAAAGAATTATTTGATAAGGTATATCCGCATGATAATATTAAAAATGAAAAACAACTCATAGAAAAAATAAAAAATGATGCAATTGTTTCGTTTGCAGCAGAAAGCGAAAGACAGTTTATGAACAATACAACAAAAAAACTAATTGAAGTATCAGAAATAAAGTTACCTGATGAATTTATGAAAAGATGGCTGTTGGAAAGTAACAAAGATAAAATAACCAAAGAACAGCTTGACGCTCAATACGACAATTATTCCGAAACATTTAAATGGCAATTAATTGAAAATAAAATATTAACCGATCATAAAATTGAGGTAAAGGAAGAGGATATAAAAAATCACATCAGTGAATATTTTATTCATCAAATGCCACAAACGGAAAAAAACAAAGAAGCTGAAAAAAGACTTAATGAAATTGTCAACTCTATAATGCAAAATAAAGAAGAAGTTAAAAAAATCTATGACAGATTACTTGAGAAAAGATTACTGGACCTTTTCAAATCTACACTTAAATTAAATAATAAAAATATCAGTTACGAAGAATTTGTTAAATTAGCAACCAAAACAAATTAAATATTAAGCC
Organism: Bacteroidota bacterium; assembly: GCA_030610255.1. GTDB lineage: Bacteria > Bacteroidota > Bacteroidia > Bacteroidales > JADFUO01 > JADFUO01. Next base: position 10,908 of record JAUWSB010000025.1, on the reverse strand, counting down.
ATGAATAATGATGAATTTAAAAAATATGCAATAAAAGGCAGGGGAATAAGTAGTTTAACTCTTGAGAAATACATCTCGGTATCGGGAAATTACATTTCACCCACTATCATTGAAGAGCGCCAGATGAATATTGCTACTATGGATGTTTTTTCAAGATTAATGATGGACCGGATAATATTTCTCGGTGTACCTATTGATGACTACGTAGCCAATATAATTCAGGCACAATTGCTTTACCTTGATTCTGTTGATCCGAAAAAAGACATTCAGATTTATTTGAACACCCCGGGCGGTACAGTATATCCCGGATTAGGAATTTACGATACAATGCAATATATTTCTTCGGATGTAGCGACAATCTGTACAGGAGTAGCTGCCTCAATGGGTGCAATTCTTTTAAGTGCAGGAACTAAAGGAAAACGTACTGCATTAAAACATTCAAGAATACTTATTCACCAGCCTATGGGAGGTGCACAAGGTCAGGCTTCTGACATTGAAATTACTGCCCGTGAAATTCAAAAACTAAAAAAAGAGCTTTACCAAATACTTGCTTTGCATTCGGGACAGACATACAAAAAAATATGGAAAGATTCTGACAGGGATTATTGGATGACAGCCCAGGAAGCTAAAGAATACGGAATGATTGATGAGGTTCTTCAGAAAAACAAGAAATAACTTATAACAAATTTGATACAATAATAATACAACTAACAATTATTATTATGGCAAAAAAAACTGATTATTGTTCATTCTGCGGTAGGAAAAAATCCGAAACAAATGTACTCATAGCAGGATTAAATGCTCATATCTGCGATTATTGTGTTGATCAAGCTCAAAAAATCGTAAAAGAAGAAATTCCTTCCAAATACCAAAGTAAATTTCAAGATGTTAAGCTTCTTAAACCTTTTGAAATAAAAAAACATCTCGACCAATACGTTATCGGGCAGGAAGAAGCCAAAAAAGTTTTAGCCGTTGCAGTCTATAATCATTATAAAAGAATTAACCAGCCTCAGTTAAAAGCTAAATATCAGGATGTTGAAATTGAAAAATCTAATATAATTATTGTTGGCGAAACCGGAACCGGTAAAACTCTTTTAGCGAGAACCATAGCAAAAATGCTGCACGTACCGTTTTGTATTGCTGATGCAACCGTTTTAACAGAAGCAGGTTATGTTGGCGAAGATGTTGAAAGTATTTTATCAAGATTGCTTCAGGTAGCCGATTATGATGTAGAAGCTGCCGAAAAAGGCATAATATTTATTGATGAGATAGACAAAATATCCAGAAAAAGTGATAACCCTTCAATAACCCGCGATGTTTCGGGTGAGGGCGTTCAACAAGCATTGCTGAAACTTCTTGAAGGTGCTATTGTTAATGTACCTCCGCACGGAGGGCGTAAGCACCCCGAACAAAAAATGATACAAATAAATACACAAAACATCCTCTTTATTACAGGAGGTGCATTTCATAGTATTGATAAAATTATTGGTTCACGATTGCAAACCAACACTATCGGATACAATACCAATATAGAAAAAGAAAGGATTGATAAAGATAATATGCTGCAATACATCGCACCATCCGATTTAAGATCTTATGGATTGATACCTGAAATTGTCGGTCGTTTACCTGTTATCACTTATTTGCATCCTTTAAAAAAAGAAACATTAAAACGAATTCTCACAGATCCTAAAAATGCACTTGTAAAGCAGTTTACAAAGTTATTCGAAATGGATAATATTAAACTAAGTTTTGATGATAACGTTTTGAATTATATTGTCGATAAATCCATTGAGTTCAAGCTCGGTGCCCGTGGATTACGTTCAATTATTGAAACAATTTTAACTGATGCAATGTTTGAATTGCCTACAAAAAATAAATCAAAAGAACTGAATATTACACTTTCATACGCTGAGAAAAAAATTAACAAAACAAACACTTCAAGGCTTAAAGTGGCTTAGTAGCAGTGGCAGCAGCAGCGGCAGTATTGGTATTCAATTGGCAGTTAGCAGCCGGCAATCTTCTGTCTTTCATCTTCTGCCTTCGTCCCCTGTCTTAAGCCTTCTGTCTTCTTCCGCTGTAACAAGAAATCAGCATCCAGTATTAATTATTAACAATTTCTCCTATAAAGGTGGTTTTATATACTAATTTGTGATATAATTAAAATGGCATAATTATTGATTTTTTTCAAATTATTTGATGAAAAAACTTATCTTCATATTAACCTTTTTAATAATTGTTTCAAACCAGGGTTTTTCGCAGGAAACCAATAGGATAGTTGTTTTTGCACGTATTATTGATGGAGATACTGTTCCAATAATCACGCTTCCTGAAATAAATGTATATTCATTTAAAATTATTAAAAGCAAAAGAAAAGCCCGGCAACTAAGCCGCCTAATCAAAAATGTTAAAAAGGTTTATCCTTATGCAAAATTGGCCGGAATAAAGCTACAAGAATATAACGAAATATTTTTAACTATGTCAAGTGAGAAGGAAAAACGTAAACTCATTCGACAGGTTGAAAAAGAGCTTAAAGATGAATTTGGTGATGAGCTTCGCAGCCTGACATTTTCGCAGGGAAAAATTCTAATTAAACTTATTGACAGAGAAACAGGAAATTCATCATTTGAGTTAGTTCAGGAACTACGAGGGAAATTTGTTGCTTTTTTCTGGCAAACTTTTGCAAGAATTTTCGGCTATAACCTTAAAGTTAAATATGACCCTGAAGGAAAAGATAGAAATATTGAAATAATTATTTTAATGATTGAAAACGGATCTATTTAGTATCAATTAGAAAATAACTTATTTCCCCCTCCCCTGAATTACAATTAAAACAGTATAAATCAAAATTTTAAAATCCATTGCCAGCGACATATTTTCAATATATAGGATGTCAAATTTCAGACGTTCAGTCATTTCATCCACATTTGAGGCATATCCGTATTTTACTTGACCCCATGAAGTTATTCCCGGTTTAACTTTATGCAGTAATTTATAATGAGGCGACTGTTTAACAATCTGATCAATATAAAACTGACGTTCGGGACGAGGACCCACTAATGACATATCACCTTTTAAAACAGTATAAAACTGTGGGATTTCATCTAATCTTACTTTTCTTAAAAATTTCCCGAAAGGAGTAATCCTGTCATCATTCTCTGATGATAATTGAGGTCCGTTTTTTTCAGCATCATCATACATTGACCTGAATTTATGCATATAAAAAATCTTGCCATGTATTCCAACACGTTCCTGTGAAAATAAAATCGAACCTTTTGAAGTTAATTTTATTCCAATAGCAGTAAAAATATAAAAAGGAATTAATAAAATCATTGCAAACACTGAAACAACAATATCTATTATTCTTTTTAATGATTGCTGCCATGCAGGCATTAAATCAGGGAAAATCTGGATAAGTGGAGTATGAAAAATTGAAGTTATCTTTACTGCTCCCATCAAATAATCCTGCATCATAGGAATAATTTTGATGATAACATTTGTTTCTTCAAGCTCGGTAATTATTTTCTCAACAGTCTTGTGCTCATTTCTTTCAATCGCAATTACTACTTCTTCAACATTATATTTTTTAATTATTGATTTTAAATCTTTATAATGTCCCAAATGAGGTAAATATTTGGCTATCTTATAATCATTATAATGAATGGCATTAACAAAACCAACAAAAATATTTCCCGATGATTTTTCCTGATTTTCAATCTGTTTATATATTGATATCGCATTTCCATTACTTCCAACTATAATAGTATTAAATCCTATTATCCTGTTGTGAATTTTATAGACCGTTATTGAGGTTAAAATCAATCTGAAAAAATAGGTAAATGAAAATTGAAGCAGGTATAATACAATAAATGATTGGTAATATGACTTATAAGAAATTATTATATCATCCAGTATCAGTGCAAAAAATATAATAATAACTCCAATAAACGATATCAACACTGTTTGACCTAATTCTCTTAACCTTGATTTCCTGTAAATTTTCCGGTAAGTACCTATTAAAACATAAAGTATTAACCAGAAAAAAGGAACAACTATAATACCTATCCAGAATTTTTCATCTCCGAAAATATCTTCCCAATTATTAAAAATTTGGGGATTAACAGTGTATTTCCTGTAAATAAAAAATATACTCCAGGCAAGTGCAGCAGATACAAAATCAGCAATCACATATTTTATTACCTGTTGTTTTTTATTCATTCTATTATAATTTTTTTTATCTGTGAATTAATTTAATATTATCAAACAATAATTCAGCTTGTGTTACTCCAATCTCTTTACTTGCTTGAAAATACACTTTAAAATCAATAGCATCAGTTGATCCGCTTACAGTGGGAGTAAAATTAATATATATTTTCTTCCAACTATCTGTATTATTGAGAATTATAATCGGTATTTGTTCAATCTGACTGATTGATTGTGCATATACACCAATAGCAACTAAATTATTAATTTTGAAATTAAGCTCTAAAAATACAGGTGAACCAAGTCCGGGCAATTCATAGGAATCTTTTGTGGCAATTTCCAGAAAATAGCGTGAAACATCCAAATAAGAAACACCTGAATAATGCCCCTGAAATACTAAAGGTGAATCATAAGAAGTTGTATCAATTGTTGTGTCGCTTTTTGTTGTGGGTTCTAATGAGATGCTTCCGGATTCAAAATCTTCCAACCATGTAAACTGAGTATTTGACATATATTGAGTTGTTGGATTTACAGTATCAATATTATCAATTATAAAATTAAAATTTTCATAAATAATTGATTCATAAAACGGATAAGGTATTCGAGTGGCTGCAATTCCGTTCATTTTAATACCAGGTTTTAATGTTAGTTTATGAATACCTTCCTTTAAAACAGGAAAGGTTGCGGGCAATTCAAAAATACCGATTAAGTCATCATCAACATAAACCCAAACATCAACAATACTATGCGAAGCAGTTCCTTGCAGTTCATAATCTGTAACTAATCCGATTGAATCAATGTGAAGATAGGATGGAATGGTTTGATCGGATTCAAATTTATCACATGAAATAAAAAAAAGTAAAAAGGGCAAAAAACCAATTATTAATAATAGTTTACTCCATGTAAGATTCATATATCTGCCTTTTGGAAATTTATTTTTGCCCAAAATATCTCAACGTTATTTATTTGAATATATTGTCTGATTTTTTATTTAGTTACTGACTAATCTTATAAAATTTTCTATAAATTATTTATAGACAATCTTAACTTTTCAATTATCCTGTATGCAACGTCCAATGCGTTATACCCATCATTAATAGTAACCTGTGGCGTTGTATTATCAACTATTGATTTGTAAAAATATTCCAATTCGGTTTTTATAGCATTAATTGGTTTTATTTGTGGTTTATCAAAAAATATTTGTTTTGAACCTTTATTCTTGCCGAGATCAATAATCAATGCAAACGGATCATCAATTTTTCCTGTAATATCTTTCATACGAATAATTTCAGCTTCTTTGCTTAAAAAATCCACTGAAATATATGCATCACGTTGAAAGAACCTTGATTTACGCATGTTTTTCATTGATATTCTGCTTGCTGTAAGGTTAGCCACACAACCATTATCAAACTCAATCCTTGCATTTGTGATATCGGGAGTATCGCTTACTACGGCAACACCACTTGCACTTATCTTTTTAATATTTGATTTTACCACGCTTAAAACAATATCAATATCGTGTATCATTAAATCAAGAACAACCGGTACATCCGTGCCACGTGGGTTGAATTGTGCCAAACGGTGAGTTTCAATAAACATAGGCTGAGTAAAATATGGCTTTGCCGCAATAAAAGCCGGATTAAACCTTTCAACATGCCCGACCTGAACTTTTACATTTGCCTCGTCAGTAAGGGAAATCAACCGGCTGGCTTCCTCAGGCGTTGTAACTACCGGTTTTTCTATAAAAACGTTTTTAAACTTCTTCAATGCTTTTACAGCACAGTCAAAATGTGAAACTGTTGGTGTTACAATATCAACCACATCAACAGCTTCTATGAGACTATCAATGGAATTGAAATGTTTTATACCAAATTCTTTTTCTACTTTTTCAGCAATATCTTTATCTGGATCATAAAACCCAACTAATTGATATTCCTGAATTTCTTTTATACACTTTATATGTATTTTTCCAAGATGCCCTGCACCTAAAACTCCAATTTTCAGCATTTTTAAAATTTTTGCAAATGTAATTTTATTTACTTATTTAAATTATTATTTTCGCAAAAAATACTTTAGAACTATTAATATAAAATGATTGACTCATATAAACATAAAGGTTTAAGGAAAAAATTAGTTGAAGGTATAAGAAACAAAGGAATACAGGATGAAAATGTTTTAAAAGCAATTGAAAAACTTCCACGACATTTTTTTATGGATTCATCATTTCTTGAGTTTGCATATCAGGATAAGCCTTTTCCGATTGCTTCAGGCCAAACCATTTCACAACCATATACCGTAGCTTTTCAAACAGAACTTTTAAAAATTAAGAAAGGTGATAAAGTTTTGGAAATTGGCACAGGATCGGGTTATCAGGCTTGTATATTAATAGAAATGGGTGCTAAAGTCTTTTCTATTGAACGGCAAAAAAAATTATATCAGAAGTCAAAAAAATTCCTTCCCTCAATAGGTTATAATCCAAAGTTATTTTACGGTGATGGATACAAAGGATTACCTGCTTTTGCACCTTTTGATAAAATTCTTATTACAGCAGCTGCCCCATTTGCCCCAAAAAACCTGATAGAACAATTAAAAATCGGTGGTATTCTTGTGGTTCCTGTTGGCAACTCAGATTTTCAGATTATGAAAAGTATTGTTAAAACTTCTGAAAACACTACTGAAGAATACGAACATGGAACATTCAGGTTTGTTCCCCTGCTTAAAGATAAAGCTGATGACTAAATAATATTTATACTATCTTTGCGTTTAATTTCATTAATTAATTTTATTAACCAATTAAATCTTTAAAAATGAAAAAACTAAGTTATTTATTCATAGCAGTTATTTTGTCGGGACTTACAATTATTTCTGCTTGTAAAAAAAGCGATGATGATACTGTTGATAAAAAACCAACCATTACTTTCAAAGGTGGTAGTGATTATATATCTTCTGATGTAACAATAGCTACCGGTGATTCAATTAAGGTTGGCGTAATTGCATTATCAAACACAAATTCAAATGCAAAACTTAACAAATTTACTTTAACACTTACTTCAAACAATATTCCCCAGGTTTTGCTTGATTCAACTTTAAATATTTCCACATTTGATATTAATTTCTTTATCACATTCGCCAATGAGAGTGTATTTCGTTTATCTGCAAAGATTACCGATAAAGACGGAGAGTCGCAAGAAATTGCTTTTAATGTTACAGTTGTTGCTTCGGCAGGACCGATTTACGAGTATTCAAACACTGTATTAGCAGCTCAGCATGTAACAGATATTGGAAGTTCCTTTGCTTCTATGACAGGAGATATTTGGTTACTGGCAACAGCAAAAGCAAATGCAAATAAGGTTGATTTTCTTTATTTCTACGGAGCAACAAATCTTGCAACACTTGCATCCCCTGCTGATGTAGCTGCCGGAACAATATATAATGATACAATTAACGGCTTACAAACATGGAGTGTAAGAAATAACACACTCTTTAAAAAAATTACAACAGCCGTTGACTGGGAATCAATTACAAATGATGCTTTAATTGTTGAATTAACCGCTGAAGGTGTTACCGAAACCAAAATTAATGAATTGGCAGTTGGCAATGTACTTGCATTTATCACTGATCCTGCCAAACCTGAATTTGCAGGAAAAAAAGGTTTAATCAAAATTACCGCAATAAATACCGGTGATGAAGGAGATATTACTTTTGATGTAAAAGTTCAGGAATAATAAAACTGATACTGAATAGAAATACAAAAAATCATATATGATAACCAACGGGTTAACCCGTTGGTTTTTTCAAACTTAATTTCTTTAAATATAAAAGAGGTGCTTTAGTGCCTCTTTTTTTTGGATATTAGTTTCAATTACAAAAAATTTAAAAAGAAGATTTTATATTCAAACAGAACTCGTTTTGTTTATAGAAATTTATGAATATGCTTTTACAGGAACATATGTTGGTGAAAAAGAAAATAATTTTAATGATTTTCAATTGAACTTTTTCCCAAACCCAACTAACAATTTTATTGATGTTGTTATTACTCAAGATATTGAATTTTCTAACTTGTCTTATTCAATTCAAACAATAAATGGAGTTTTGATAAAACATAATAAAATTCATGCTAATAAATTCAGGATAGAATTAGATAATTATTCAAAAGGAATCCTATTTCTAATAATAAGAGATAACGAAAACATTATTGAAGTAAATAAAATCGTCAAATTATAATGAACATTTAGTAATGTGGATATTAAATAGGTTTTTTTATTAAACTCGTTCAACAATATAATTTACTTTATATTCAATATCCGAATTCCCATCTATCCAATATATCTTAAAACCACTCCTTTCCATTCTTCTGAACCATGTCATTTGCCGCTTGGCAAACTGATGAATGGCGGTATTCAACTTTTGAAACATCTCATTATAATTGAGTTCGCCAATTATATATTGGGTTATATATTTATATTCCAAGCCGTAAAATTTCAATTGTTCAGGTGTTATTCTTTTTGATAATAAATTTTTCACTTCATCAACCATACCGCTTTCCAGTCTTGCTTTTAGCCGTTCTGTTATTCTTTTCCTAATTATATTTCTATCAAAATATATCCCGAAAATTTCATTTTTTATTTTGGGAAAATCAGATATCAGATCAGGATTTTCTTTATAATAATTTTGAATTTCAATTGCCCTCAGTAACCGTTCTCTGTCTTTTGAGTCGGTTACATTATGTAATGAACGAAATGAAGAAAGTTTTTTAATTAATTCATCCGTTTTCTTTTTTTCCAATTTTTTCCTTAAGCTTTTATTTTCAGGAACTTTCACCAGCTTGTAACCTTTTAATAAAGCTTCAATATACAAACCTGTACCACCGCAAAGAACCGGTAATTTTTGTCTTGAAATAATATTTTTATAAATTTTTAGAAAATCCCTTTGATATTCATAAACATTATACTCATAACCTTGATCAACAATATCAATTAAAAAATAAGGAATCTTATTCCCGTTCACAATATAGTCATCAAAGTCTTTTCCCGTACCCAAATCCATACCTTTATATACCTGCCTTGAATCAGCGCTTATAACTTCGCCGTTCAGTTTAGCAGCAACATGGGCAGCTAATTTGGTTTTTCCGGTTGCTGTAGGTCCGAGTATTGTTATCATCTTAGATGGAGATAGATACTAATTAAAGTTTGTTAATAAATTATTAACTGCCTTATATTCTTTCTCCTTATTCATCAAAAAATCCCTAACCTCATCTAATTCTTCAATCTTTGCCGAAGGCATCCCTTTGGGAGAATCTTGAAACGAAAACTTATCAAAATTAACATTTAAATCTTTAATCTGATTTTTATAAAACTTTTTAAGAAACTCAATCAAACATTCTTCATCAGTAAGGTTAATTTCTTTTTGTTTTGATTTCAGATATTGCAAAATCCTTAAGCCGTCAACTTTATCACGGCATGCTTTAATAAATTTATCTTGGGTTTTACAGTTTTTTCTGATAGGTTTCCACAGATTTGAATTAAATTGAGATTCAAGGAAATCGCTCATAGGGGTTTCTATATCATTATAAAACAATGAAGAAAAAAGACTATAAGTTTTCTCAACATCTTCAAAAAGAGAATAATAATAAACCGGGTAACTGCTCCAGTCGCCTAAGCTTCCTTTTATCATAGCCGGTCCCGTACCAAAAAACACCCTGTTTGAAAATCGTGCTGCAGGAAAAACTTTTTCGTTGTTCCACAAAATTATCTCTCCAAATTTTCGCAACTTCTGTAAAAAATAAAAATCTTCTCCGCTTTTATGCGGGGTTATTCCGTTAATACCTCTGTATGCCCATACCGGCAATGCAATCGCAGACCCCAAAGCAGTAAAATTATATGGATTATTAATCATAGAAAGATTTATAGAATAATAACGCATATAAATTTCATAACGCAGAATAGCTCTGTTTGCAGTTTCATCATTAGTTAAATTATGATAATACGGAACCGACATGGCAACTGCATCAGGATTTTGGTTAAAATTATTTATAACTGACCGGAAATAATTCTCAGAAAAAACAGTATCCGCATCAAGGCTGATGATTATATCGTTTTTATCGGCAATTTTGTTAATGGCATCCATAACTGTTTTCCGTGCCCAACCAACGCCGTATTTCTTTCCTTTCCAGCCATTTCCTTTTGAACACCTGTCAATAATTGTTATAGGAAATTCCCTGATACTTTTCAGATATTCTATTGATCTTAAATTGTTTTCACAAATATTGATTTTTTCGGTTTGCGACCACCAATCATCGGGCTGATTAATACAAACAAATAATTCATAATTTTTATAAGTCTGTTTTTTTACCGATTTAATAACAGAAGATAAATAATCCGGTTCATCCATAACCGGTAAGGCAATGAATATTTTTGGGTTAATGTATTTCTCACATAATAACATACAATAATTATTATTGAATTGGGAAATCCATCCATACGGACCCATGCGGGCCCATGCGGGCTAACTTCGTGTCGCTAACTTCGTGTCGCTTGCTTCGCTTCATATGACTAAAAGGAATCCGTATGGACGGACGCCCTTCGGTTGTAAGGGAAATAGGTGAATATGGGTATTAGTGCTTTATACCGTTATACCTTTATACCTTTATACCTTTATACCTTTATACCCAATACCCCGCATCCTTGCTATCGGGATTAATCCCCT
>JAUWSB010000049.1 GCA_030610255.1 Bacteroidota bacterium | reverse complement strand
TAAAATATAACATATTATTAAGCAGCAAATATCTGTATAATACACTAAAAAGTCAAGTAAAAACTATATAGAAAGATTATCAATGGAGCAGTATTACCAATTATTTTTTTGGGAAAGGTTTGATTGATGTTGAAATAATTGAGTGATCAAGGGCACACGCCCATAGAAACGAAAAGTGCGTATACCTGAAGCTAAAGCCTGACCAACATACAGATCATTGTCAATTATGGAATATCCAGGGTCACCAAATAGCCAAATGCGGTCGTTCTTGTCAATATCCTTTAACTTAATCATGCTATTGTACCCCGTACGTCCCACGATAATTTGCACTTTATTAGTCTAATGGTCCATTCATGCGACGTGCTGTCCAGAATCACAGTTGCATCAAAAATCAACACTCCTTCAGGAAAGTTCTCTGGTATTCTTTTCCCTCCTTTTTAATTTTATTAAATCGACATAATAATTAAGCTCACCTGCCCCCAACAGTATGGGGTACAGTCTTTGAATAACCACTAAACTTTGATAGGGCACAGGCTTTTAATAAACTACAAAATGTTGACGATCAGGTGCAACGACTGGTTAGGCAAAAACCTCCAGTCCACAACTGGCCCTTCTTAAATTCTGCTTTCGAGGTCTGACCTCAACTTTCCTACAAACTTTCCTACTAACCGTCCAATTATTCTGCAAATGATCGGAAGGTATCATAGTACATGTTGATGCGGAACATCTCGCCAGCCAGAAATCTACTAGCATGCCATTGCAGGATACCATCACCGTCAGTTGGATTGGTTGGCAATGGGCTTAACAAATAGGGATTATCCCTATGGGCATACTGCTTTTTCCCAAGCCGGCCAACGAATGTTCCGTCTAGAGGTAAATCGCTGGGCATAGCTACCATATTTACAACATGAGCACGTTTACCTTTTGGTGCGTCAGTGTCCAAATTGTAGCTAAAAACTGAATATCGAGTCTTATCCCATCGACCTTGATAGTTTGCCCATCCTGCACTGCCACCCGTATCGACATCAATATCTGCGTATCGCTTAATGAGGAAGTCTTCCAGATCCATAGCTCTCTTGGAGCAATTCGTGATCTCCATTCGAATGATGATCCTGGTGCCGTTCTTTGAAATGATAAAGGTCTGACGAATCGTGATCAAATCGTCGTCGGTTTTGCTCTCAGTCACCTTTACCATCTCAGCGCTATCGTTCCTACAAATGCGATTGCTGACGCAAATGATTCCACTACTGGATTCATATACATCGTACTTTACATTATCGGTGCCGCCGGTTTTATAGGCTAACGTATAACCTTCTTCTAGCACACCAATGGCCAGATGCTCATAGATACCTTCAGGCTCAACAGAGGCAATTCCTGCTTCTGTTACCTTTCCCATGAGTTGTCCACAATCACTGACTCCCCAATAAGCTCTGGGTCCTTTTACTAAAGTTGTTGGACTTGACATTTTATTATCCTCCTTATAGGTTTATTTGAATTTAGCTGGTGATTATCTCTTAAGGTAAAGTCATCCACCAGCAATAAAAGACCTTTCCTTTTTCTAAATCATCTTATAGCCATTACCTTCTTCTTGCTCCAAATGTGGCCTAAGATATTATTATATCTATAAATATACTTATAATATATCAAATATGCAAGATAAATCATAATCCGTATAACACTCTTATTCGTAATGAAAAACTGAAATATTCCGTATAATATGCTTAGTTTGTATTATTATCTGGAAAATTGTTAACTTATCTAAAAAAAAAGCATATATGTTTATAAATGAATATCTATTTTTAGAATCTTTGAAAAATTGTTAAAAATCAATATCATGAGAGAAAGAAAACCTTACCACTATTCCTGTTTACAAAAAACTTTACAAATTGAAAAAAAATTTTATAAACATATTGTAATACCAGCTTATCATGTTGACGAATACTTTTAATTATTTCTTCGGCATTAAATCTCGTCACTTGTTATTAATTAATTCCGTTTTTTATAAAAAAGTAACCTTGAAATTGTAAAAAAGAATTAACAGATTTTGTTAATATATTCTAATTAACAGTAATTCAATTAAATATATATATAGATATATTATGTATATTTAATTAAAAAAACTAAATTGCTAAAAATTCATATACAAAACTGAAAATTCAATTAGAAGATTTCTCCTTTAAGCATTCAAAGGTCGGGGAAAGAATACCAGTTGTATTAAGCTGTGATGAAGTCAAAAGTTATTAAGTCATAAAAATATTCGAACCACAATGAAATATAACCTTGTTATTAACCGGGATAAACATAATATGAGAAGCCCGCTGGATAGCTTGAATTTAGAGTAGAGATAAAGTGTGGTTCAGGACTATTAAGATTAAGGAGTTGTAACATATTATTAAGCAGGGAATATACGTATAATATATCAAATATGCAAGAAAAACGAAATCCGAGTAACACTCTTATTTGTAATAAAAAACGGAAAAATTCCATTTAGTTCGGATGTTTCTTTAGCCAATCATTGATCTCATTCTCCAAGTCTAACGTTAGCGATCAGTTGCCGCAAAGATTGAGAGCACTAAACTTCAGTATTTGCAGTTAGCTTAGAGAATGCTCTGGTTGTCTGATTCGCGCCAGAAACCTTGCGGTCAGGTTAATGCGCTGGTTAGGCTTATATTAAAGTATTTTATGGCTTTTAAAATTAAGTTGAATATTTACTGTTTATAACTTGATAGATGTATAGAAAAGCTTTTTAACATTCCAATATCATTATATCTGTAATTATTATATTCTATAATGTATTTTCTACCTTCACATTCTAACTCATAACTAGAAACCTGACGTCTCCCTTCATCATTGTAAGAGTATTTCACATTTGATTTGATTTTTCCCTTGCGTGGAAGAGAAGCAAATGGTAATGGTGAATTATCTTCTGATAGTAAAAATGCAACCATTCTTCCAGTTACTTCAGGCTTTGGATCGGATGCTTTTATGTTAAAATGCTGCCCGTTTACAGCTACAGCATACTCAGCTTCCTTATATATTCCTGTCCACTTTGTCCTATATACATTTATTGAGTAACTATCACCTGATTTACATTTTATTTCCTCTTTGTACCCCGATTTGTGAAAAGCATATGGAAACTCCATTGTGGCATTAAGCTCATCACATAAAGGCACATAAACCAGCAGAAATCCGTCATTATTAAGACGAATAATAATATCAGGCTTAGTGGAGCAACTAATTATAAAAATAGATACCACTAATAAAACACATAAGAAAAAATTTAATTTTTTTTGGAATAATAACATTTTTTACCTCCTTTTTGGCGGTTTTTTATTTATAATTGAATCCTTAAGTAATCTGAGTATTTTTTACCGTTTTCAAATTGAAACGGGTATGTTTTTTCATCCGTATATTCATCCATTATTTTAATGAGTTTTTTGGCCTCTTCTTTCATCCCGTCATTAATGTAGAATGAAGCTTTTTTCATAAGGTCAAATCTAATGATATCAATAAAGTTTAATTCTTGTTGACTATTAAGATTCACTAAATTAATAAGAGATAAAATTTTAGTTATTTCAAATTTATATTCCTTAAAATCTAATTGTTTCTGATTGTTTGTGTTTAGCTTGTCAACAATAATTAAGGAGAATAAATGATTCTTTAAGCTGAGTCGCATACTTTCATTGAAACCGGTTGTGAAGTAGATATCTCTTTTAAAATTATTTTCTTTTAGCAGGCTTAGAAAAACTCTATCACCACGAAGGATATATTGTTTATAATAACTTGGCTTAATAGTCCAAGAAAAATTATTTATTGTAAAAGTTGAGTCACTCCATTTGCAATATTTGATAGTGTCAAGAACTTTTTTAGATAAATCAAATTGAACAATATCATTTACTGCTAAGAATGCTGGATACCAAGTTGTATTTAAAAGACTAATATCAATAACAGAAACATCTTTTCGGTAGGCTTCTACAATTTGTAAATACCAAAGTGGAATTGTGAAATTATCCCCTGATGAAATTAGAATAGAATTTTCGCTACAAAAGTCCAATAGTAATCTGTTGATTGAAAGATAGAAGTCCCCAAAACCTCCACGTTTCTTACCTTCATTAAATGCCCAAATTGCAGAATCTTTCTTATTATTGTGCCAATAGCTCATCGCCATTGAGCCCCACTCAGCTGTCAATTTTGAATAAGGGTCAAGAACTACATTTTCTCCATTGTACTTAGGTGTAAGTTTATTTACAAGCTCAAATTGTTCACTTACTTTTATTGTCAATTGTAAATTCATTTCAATCATTCCCTTACCATCCTTTGAATTTAATCTGCTATAAGCATAGCCTAAAAAATAATGAGCTTCTGCATTTTCTGGTTGCAATTTTACTGCTTTCTCCAAATTATCAATCGCAGCAGTATAATCTTGCTTATCAAAGTCTTTTGAAAATTCTTTTTTACCATTCTCCAATAATGTCTCGAAATTTCCTGATTGAGAAAAAACTATGGTTGATAGAAAACTAAAAATTAGTATAAGAAAATTTCTCATTTTTTCTTTTTTAATGTTCAAATACTTTTGTAGTATCTCTTAGAATTACCGCCAACATATTATTAAGCAACAAATATACGTATAATATACATAATATGCAAGAAAAATCGGATGCTTCTTTGGCCAATCATTGATCTCATTCTCCAGGTCTAACGATTGAAATGAGCGACTTTAACCGCTGAAAAAATCCGCTCAATTGAATTGTTAGCTATTTTCTTTTATTAGTAACGTATAAATTACTTTATGAGGCTCAAACTTACCCTTTATTTCTACTGTTTCTAATGTTTCAATTTTGAAAAGTTGACCGAATAGAGACGCCATTTCACTTTCAGATGAAAAATATAAAGTTGTATCAAGCGGTGTTTTCCTATATTTTCCTACACCGCCAAAGTGAGGGCTTTCTATACTGAAACAAACTGATACATAATAACCCCCTGGATTTAAGACCCGAAACACGTTTTCAATATACCTTTTTCTATCTTTAGGGAAAATATGATGTAATAGCTCCCAATCATATGCAAATTCAAATTTTTGTTGAATTTCAGCCATTTCTCCAAGAACATCAGCAGTAATGAAATTACATATAGCACTTTTCTGTATTGCAGATTTTTTTGCGATTTTGATGGCAGTATTTGAAAAATCTACCCCAGTAGCATCAAACCCTTTGCTTGACAAGTAAATTACATAGTTACCGATACCACATCCGAACTCTATTGCTTTGCAAGGTTTTATTTTCCCTGTTTCAATCAGATCCTGAAGAATATCGGGAGGTGTTTCTATATTCCACGGAATTTTATCAGGGGAAATACTACTATATATTTTTTCCATTTGGTCTTTTATCATAAAGTATCTTTTTAATTTTTATACAGCTAACATTTGAAATAACCGGTTTTGGAGCGGCTTTAGCCACGGAAAAAGTCTGGTTAATTGATTTGTTGTACGTTTTTTTATTTTGTTGGATCAACAATCCTCCCGATAAATAAAATGCTTTCCGTTATGTTTTCACGTATCAAAAATACAAAAGGGTGATCTGCACGAAATGTTAGCGGTCTGCTTATTGATAATGTTTGTATAACCACGCCCGTTGCTGCAGCAGCCTCTGTACCTTCTTCATTGACATCAACGAATGCTTTATGAATAACCTTGCTTATAAAAAAATCTTTTTTACCGGTCATGCCAGAAAAATCAGCTGGTGGAAGTGAAAAAGCACTATGCATACCCATTTCACCGAGTATTTCCGATAATTCAGATTCACAGGTAGTTTTAAATTTAGGGAGGTTGACCAAAACTTCTGACGCATAAGATCCTGTAAGTTCATCTATCCAAGCTTTTACACTACCATTTGTTAGGTTTTCTTCAAAGTCTGCTAAGCCATCAACTTCTTTAGGAAGAAAGATTATCATGGATAAATCATTGCCTTCGTATGGTAACTCTATAGCGCTAAAGTCACCAAAATCTTTGAATTTAAACTTTGATTTTTGGCTCATCAGGGGAACTTTTATAATTTTATTCTTTGAAATATAAAAATCAGAATCTATTGTTTTTTTCTTATCAAATTGAATTAACCAATTACCTTTAAAATAAATTGCATTACAAAGAACTAACCTGGTTAAAGAGTTGAGCATACCTCGTTTTATCAATTCTTTAATTTTTTGTTGAGTCTTATCTTCTACCCATGTATTTATAGTTATTCTTGCAGACTCGGTTTCTTTTGCAAAATCAACAAAATTCAAACCAGATCCATAATATTTTTCGTTTAAATTGAAGAAAGTATCCAGAAAAGGATATCCTTCTTGTGCCCATAATGAATTAGCTATACTAAGTTTGATATGGCCTTTATTTTGGATGGAATTCAAATTAGATTGAAGCATTGAAAATGAATAATGCAGAGGTTCTTGTTCCAAGGAGAAATGTAAAACTTCGGCCATTTCCTTTTCTGTTTGACCTCGAGCACCAGCATATGTCATTGCAAGTGCTGTGGAGATACTGTAGGGTGAGAAGAATAAATTCCCCTTTTTCCCTTTGAGTTCTTGATATAAATCGAAGCCAAAAGTGCTGTTACCTTTTACTACAGTTTGTATATCGCCATTTGCATCCGCAAAAGCAAAAGGGGAGATTATATAAATGGTGGCTATTATAATAATTGGAAGAATGATCGATTTAATTTTCATTTCTCTCCTTTCTTTTTATTCGTACAACATATTATTAAGCAGCAAATATACGTATAATAAACATAAATTGCAAGCAAAAACGTAATCCATATCATACTCTTATTTGTAGTGTAAAACGAAAAATATCAGGCGGGCCTGCCCGCCTGAACTACGTTAGTCGTTCGGGCGGATAACATGCAACTTGCAACAATTCATTAAATTAATGGTATAGCCTTCAGAACATTGCCACCGTCAAAGACGGTGGGTTTTTAAGCTAAACTAAAATTGATTAATATTGATATATGTTAATATTTACATGTAATTGGTCAATACACTTGACCGAAATTGTTGGTGATTCAAAATGATTCAATTCTTAATTGTCCAGTAAACACCGCACAGAACTACCTATTCCCTGGTTATACTCATTACGGTAAACCTGATTAATGGAATATTCCAGTGCCCTTATCCAGGGAAAGCCAGATGTTTCTTCTGAGGAACTCCAGAAATAGGCCTTTGCACCAAATTCCTGGAAACTATAATTCGGAGGGTTAATATAGGGGTATCCGGCAGGGAGGGCTGTAAATCCATATAAATCGGTTCCGTTACCACTCATATACCAGGTAGTGGTTGATTTAAGTCTTTGCCCGGCATCCGAGCCACGCCAGCTTGTTCCATCCCAAACTGGGTCACCAATTGGATAATTATTATTAACATATCCTTCCAGCACCTTCCACTCGTGGTCTGTTGGAACATGCCACCCTGCAGGACAAATACCCTGTGCTGCTGGATCCGTTGAATATTGCATGGTCTCGCCCCACTGGTACAATCCGCCATAGTAGGTGCAATTCCCGGTTACATTATTGTAATAATACTTTTCAATGTATCCGTCGTTAGACTGGTTAACAGTATTAGAAATCATTGTACCAATATTCATATTTTTTGCCAGCCAGCATTGTGATCCGATGAGGACGGTATTATAAAATTGTCCGTCACGGCTGTCGGATATAGGAATGCCACACTGCCATGGTTGCACGGTTATGCTGAAGGTGCAGGTTCCACCTCCAATATTTGCTGTGGCAGTAAAATTATCGATTTGGTCAGCAACTGGAGTGCCAATACCCATAAGATTAACAGTCTGGGTTCCCATACTGGTGAATATTCCACTGGCACTGAAACTGTACCCATTGATAGTACCGGTATTGATGGAAAAAGATCCAACATAAGTCACATTGGTATCAATTGATACATAATTTGATACCGTAAGAAGCTCACCGGCAATATAAGAGCCATTAATTAGCGTATTATTGCAGGTACCACCGGTACCAATTGTATACGTAGCATCAGGTATTATTTCCCCATCAAAAGCATGATTATATTGATACCAAAAAATACAATTAAAAACCAAAACACAAATCCTTTCTTCATGAAAGCAACTCCGATTTTAGATGTTTATACGTATAATATATTTAAAATGCAAGACTAATTTGAAAATAGAGATAAAATGAAATTGGCTCGATAATAGTATAAAACTTCCAAATTGTGAGCTGCAATATATAATGTTTGATCCAGATTATTTACCAGTACTTTTGATTTGAATATTGCTGCAAACAAAATTTTATTCACGACTCAAAAACAAGCCAGCTTTTCACCTTACATAAACTTGCATATTATTAAAACTTTGATTGGCATTAGACTGACTGTCAGTTTTCTGACTAGCCACCTGCTTTAGCCAATTGCTCCCAATCGATCTCATCAACCTGCATAGAATCGAGTGTAAAATACTCAAGAAGTCCGAATGTCTTTATAGTGGCCTCAACATCTTCCGGTTTGTCAGCTTCCCAAAGGCAGAACATGTAGTCTGTCCTTCCGTGTGGTAAAGGGTTCCAGGTTTTTAGACACTTACAGGGAGTCTCGCCCGCTGCCATTGCCCGCGCCATCTCAGGCGCTCCTTCGTTGAGAGCTTTAGAAACCTCTTCAACACTTTTTTTGAGGGTGTGTAATGCAATGTACTTAGCCATGATGTGTTTCCTCCATTTTTGTTATTAAATTTGTTATTTTAATATATTATTTTTATAACATATTATTATTAAGCAACAATAATACATATAATATGTTTAAAATGCAAGAAAAAATGTAATCATGTTTTCAAACATCAAGCGATTGCCCCGTAAGGAAGTTTAGCATGTGAAATGCTTGCCCTGTATAATCCACGATGGTGCAAAGCAATTACACAGGGCGTGCAATATTTAACAGGGTATGACTTTATCGGGGTCAAACCTCAAACCTTGTTTGAAGCTTCCCCCCAAAAATCATAATAATTAAACCATTGTTCTGGATATTTGTAAATTATTTTTTCCAGCTCAGAAATATATTGCTTAATAATTTCTTTTAAAACAGCATTACGTTTTTCTAAATTCTGCGGATATTCATATCTTTTGGAAGGCGTGGCATAAAAATGATAGTGTGATTTTGTGTCCTTCATTGCAAAAACAAACGAAACAGGTACTTTAAATTTTATCGCCAGATAAAACGGTCCTGTCGGGAAAAGGGCTTTTTTCCCAAGAAGATCACAACTTAATGTTTTACTTCCCTGCACAAACCTGTCGCCGTGAATACATACCAATTCTTTATCATTTAATGCTTTATTTATCTCAAAAATATGTGTGAAATCATTTTTAATAACAATGATATTTACATTTTGATTATTTAGAATATTCGAAAGGTAATCTTTTATTCGTGTATGCTCGGCATCATACATTACAATATTTATCTTAGTGTTCAATCGTTTCAGGAGAAAACCGGCAATTTCAAAGTTGCCTACATGGGCACTGATAAGCAAACCACCGGTATTGCCGGTTACCATTTTTATTAGATGGTTTTCACCGTCAAAATCAAAAGTAAAGCTGGTCTTAAATCCTGCTAATATTGCAATTTTATCAAGAAGTACTTGTCCGAAAACAAAATAGCTTTTATATATCTTTATAAAAGAATTAAAAAAATTATAATGTAAAACTTTATTGAAATAAAAAAGCGAAAAACGAAAAGATTTTGGGGAAAATAAAAAAAAATAAATAACAACAAATCTTAAAAAGAAATAAGCGACAGATAGTCCTGAATATTTTAAGATAGAAATAAAAAACTTATAGCCGAAAAGCCCTCCACGTGTTTTTCCTTTCCATGACGACACGGTGAAATTATTTGGTTTTGTTTAAATAATCATAAATATAATCGTAAAGATGTTGTAATGTTTTTACATCAACCATTTCTTCGCCTTTAACTTTAAAACCGAACTCTTTTTCAATAACAACGGCAATGTCAACAAAATCAAGACTTTCAATGCCAAGGTCATCCTTTAACTTTGCATCAGGTTTTAGTTCTTCTTCAATTTCAAGTTCATCAATTAAAAAATCATCAATTATCGTTACAATTTTTTCTTTTTCCATGATTTTTCTTAATAAGGAATTATTCTGCAAAATTAAATATATTTATCCATAAAACTTATAATTATTTAAAAATTTTTTATAATGAGCGAAGAATTTGTTCCACCGAAACCAAATGAATTTGACAAGAATATATTAATATCTTTATTGACTGTTTTATTAATGATATTTAGTTTTTGAGAATATTCGTCAGGATTTTCAAAATTGATATTAGGAGCAATAAATAAGTTTTTCATCATCAGGATTGAATAAACTACTTCGCTTGCACCTGCCATCCACATTTCATGACCGGTCATAGATTTTGTTGAACTTACAACCGGCTTGTGATTATTAAAAATTTCATAAATAGCTTTTGCTTCATTTGCATCGCCTACCGGAGTAGATGTTGCATGTGCATTAATATAATCAATATCTTTAGGGCTGACATTAGCATTTTTTAATGACATTTCAATAGCACGTTTAGGACCGTCAACATTTGGGACAGAAATATGACTTCCATCGGATGAAAAACCATAACCGATAACTTCGGCTAAAATCGGAGCACCTCTTTTAATTGCAGAATCATAACTTTCCAATATTACAGTAGCTGCTCCGCCACTTGGCACCAAGCCATCCCTGTCTTTGTCAAATGGTCGCGATGCTTTTGTTGGCTCTGATTCTCTTATTGAAAAGGCACTTAAAGCATCAAAACTGCCGACACAAAAAAGATTAACTTCCTGGGCACCACCGCAAATAATATTTTTCTGATAGCCATGCTTGATTAAAAAATATCCTACCCCTATTGAATGCGAACCGCTTGCACAAGCTCCGCTAAGTGTAAAATTAACTCCTCTTAACTTGAAAATTACAGCTAAATTCATTGTAACAGTTGAGTTCATTGATTGAAAAACAGAACCCGAACCTACAAGAACAGTATCTCTTTTTTCTCTTATAATATCCACGGCATTAATTACAGGAATTGTTGAACTGTCATTTCCGTATATAATCCCAAATTCATTTTTGTCTAAATGTTCTTGTTCAATTTCTGCATTTTTCAATGCTTCCACAGTAGCAATATAAGCATATTCGCCTTGTTCTGCCATACCCACCCGTGATCTTCTGTCAATCAAGCCCTTTAATTTCGGACGTTCAAGCTTACCAGTCAACCCCGACCTGTATCCGTATTCCTTTCTTTCCTGATCAAGAACTACCCCTGATTTTCCGTTATACAATGATTCTTTAACTTCTTCAAGATTCTTTCCGATAGTAGAATAAATTCCGATACCTGTAATAACTACTCTGTTCATGAATATTTTTGCTTTTTCTAATTTTACCTATGGTAACATATAACCAAAGAACAAAAGTATACAATTTCGGTAATTAAACAGCAAGTTTTTTAATATAGTAGTGTCTAATGATAAAAATTTTCAATATTTTTAACCCGAATTATGAAGCATAGATTACTTTTTATTAGCAGTTTCCTGTTATTAACAGTTTATTGCACGATGGCTCAGCGTCCACAGGGAGGAAATTCCGGTTCTATGCCTCCGGAGGGAATTATTACCGGTAAAATTATTGATGCTGATTTGAACCAGCCAATGGAATATGCTAATGTTGTTTTATTCCAAAAAAGAGATTCCAGTATGGTAACAGGAACAGTTACCAATGCGTATGGGGAATTTAAGCTTGAAAAGCTTCCATTTGGCATGTATTATTTAAAAGCTAATTTTATAGGGTATGAAAAAAAAATTATTAAAAATATTAAAATCTATCCAGAACAAAAGTCAATTGATTTAAGTACTATAAAATTAAAGCAATCCTCAGAAAATTTAAAAGGAGTTGAAATTGTTGCGGACCGTTCCTTAATAGAATATAAAATCGATAAAAAAGTAATAAATGTGAGTCAGGATATTAATTCTACAGGAGGTTCGGCTATTGAAGCATTGGAAAATACTCCTTCGGTTAATGTTGATATTGAAGGAAATGTCAGCTTACGTGGTAGTTCCAATTTCACTGTTTTAATTGATGGTCGTCCCAGTGTGCTGGAAGGCAGTGATGCCCTGCAGCAAATACCGGCAAATACAATTGAGCAAATTGAAATAATTACAAACCCTTCTGCTAAGTATGACCCTGATGGCATTGCAGGTATTATTAATGTTATCTTAAAAAAACAAATCAAACCCGGTTTTAACGGTATTGTTAATGCTTCGGTAGCAACAGCTAATAAATACAGCTCGGATTTTTTAATGAATTACCGAACCGGTA
This sequence comes from Bacteroidota bacterium, assembly GCA_030610255.1. Lineage (GTDB taxonomy): Bacteria > Bacteroidota > Bacteroidia > Bacteroidales > JADFUO01 > JADFUO01. The sequence goes on along the minus strand of JAUWSB010000049.1, from coordinate 1,647 downwards.
AAATTAATCTCTTTGCAGGTATGGATTATTATAACCGCGAAATGAAATTAATCGGCCAATGGGAGCAACAAACATATTCCGGGGATACTACTGCTTATTTGATATCGGATATAGAACGTATTAAAATACCTGACGGATATAGTTTTAATGCAGGTTTGGATTATTATTTAGATAAAAAATCTACTTTATCCTTTTTGGGGAAATACGGCTATTACAACTTTGAACGTAATTTTAATTCCAATCTTCATTTATATACCTTTCCCGAATCATCCGACATATATTCCATTGCCAAAAGTTCAATGAAACGGGAAGGAAATTATTATAATATTACAACTAATTTTATTCATAAGTTTAATGACAATGGTCATGAATTATCAGCAATGGCTTATTATTCCAAAAGAAAAAGTGATGTTACTGAATATATGGATGAATATATTACTAATAATGACTGGATAGTTACTGATGATAAGCCAAGTAGTATCATAACTGAAGAAGATGGAAATTCATGGGATCTCAGAGTAAAAGCAGATTATTCAAAGCCGATTCGGACAGAGGGACGTATTGAAGCAGGATACCAAAGCCGGATGAATTATCAAAACAATAAATATAAGTATAATGAATTTGATGCAGGTCAGAATATTTGGGTCAATAATAAAGAGGATAATAATGAAATGGATTTTACACGCAATATTCACTCATTATATTTTATTTTTTCGGATAATATAAAAAATGTTCATTACCAATTGGGTTTGCGTGGTGAATATACTTACAGGAATATCAAAAATGAACAATCACCTGATGCTTATATAATAAATCGTATTGATATGTTTCCCACAATTCATATATCGCATCAGTTTCCAAACGATCATCAGCTTATGGCAAGCTATAGCCGAAGGATTAACCGCCCGAGAGGCAGGTATTTAGATCCGTTTCCCAATTATCTGAACACATATAATATCAGAATAGGTAATCCAGACCTGCAACCCGAATATGTTGATTCTTACGAATTAGGCTATCAAAAAAGGATAAAATCATCATTTATTTCGGTAGAAGCATATTATCGCATCACTAATGATAAAATTACAATGATAAGGACATTACAAAAAGATGATATTTTGATGATCACTTTTGAAAATTTAGATAAGGATTATGCTTTGGGTACGGAAATAATGGCAAACCTCACCGCAACAAAATGGCTACAAATTAATGCAAGTGTAAATCTTTATAATTACCGGCTGGAGGGCGATATAATTAATTCAGACGTCAATAAAAATAGTAATAATTTTGATGGAAGGTTAAATACAAGCTTCAAGTTTAACAAGTCTGCTCGTTTGCAGATAGTTGGCTTTTATAAAGGTCCATCTGTAACGGCTCAGGGAGAAAGGGAAGGTTTTTTTGCAGCAAATATTGCGTTTCGTAAAGATTTTTTTAAACGCAATTTAACAACTACTTTAAAAGTCAGTGATATTTTCGGAACAATGAAGTTTGATTATATTACAAGCGGTGAGGGATTTTATTCCTGTAATAATTTTAAAAGAGAATCTCAGATTGTTACATTAAGCCTAAGCTATCGAATTAATAATTACAAAAAGGAAAAACAAAGAGATGAAGAAACGGATATTGATTTTGAAGAGGATTTTTAGATTT
>JAUWSB010000195.1 GCA_030610255.1 Bacteroidota bacterium | reverse complement strand
TTTGATTTTCAAGCTGAATATAAGTGTCAATAAGCTGGTTGCTGTTGGAATAAAGATATTTATCCAATATATCAAAATGTAAATCTCCATCATTACCATATCCACCATCCGAATTTATTATATCTGTAGGAAAAAGATACATATAATAAATACATTCAACTACCAGGTTATCGGGATAAAAATTAACCCGGTTTACATCATTCGCATCAGGCAATATCCAGCTTCCGAAGTCCTGTGCTTTAATAGTACATACAAATAGTAAAATTACACTTAAATAAATATATTTTTTCATAATTATAAATTTTAAAAGGTTAATAAATTCATTTGATAAAAAAATTAATCTTTAAAAAAGATTTTAGAATTGATTAATCACCAGGATTAATCAATCGCCTAAAATGAATTTATTCTTACAAAGATAAAATATTAGTTTGTAATTGTAAAAATAATTCTTTGTTTTTTTTGTCATTATTGTTTCTTTTATTTTGATTTTTGTACATAAGGAAATTTTTCCCTCAATATTACAACATAAAAAGCCGTTTTCCATAAAAATACACCTCGATTTCTTCTGTACAAAGCAGAAAACATACCTCGATTTCTTCTGTACAAAAAGAATTAAAAGGCTGAATTAAAGAAAGATAAGATATGATTTTAGAATTTAATCTTATGTGTTAATTCTTAAACTATTACTAATCAGTAGGTTCGGAGAATAAGAAAACAGAATATTTTTTTAGAGATGTAATGAAGCTAACTGTAATTCTTCAGATAATAATTTAATAAAAAAATGGGTTGCCAACCTTTTTTTTAGGTTGGTAACCCTGACATATTTTCAATAAATATTCAACCAACAATAAATATACCAAAAAATAAATCAACATTTTTATATATGATAATCTATTATAAATCATTTATTTAAAATATTCAACTATTCATTGTTAAGAAAATTTTATTTTTATTAGCTTAACTCTGTATATTTTTGTATTTAGTTCTTTAAATAAAAGAAGGACTGCATAACAGTCCTCCAATTTATAAATAGGTGCGGTATATCAATTGGATAGAAACATAGTGCCGAAATTATGTTATGGGAGTTCGAATCTCCCCCGCACCTCAATTCTAAACAAAAGTAAGAATAAATTTCCTAAATTTTGAAATTTATTCTTTTTTTTTAATATATTTACTAACAAATTTTTTGTTACCCTTATACACAAGTTTTCAATCAAACAAACTAAGGTTACTAACCTAAGAAAAGGTTAGCAACCTTATAAATCAATCACTTTAAACTCTGTCCTGCGATTGTTAGTCCTGCCTTCTTCGGTTTCGTTAGTATCGTTTGGAAGCAAAAAGCCATAACCTTTATAAGTCAAGCTATTTTTTTTAATGCCATTTATTATTAAATAATCATAAACTGCTTTTGCCCGGTTTTGCGAAAGATCAAGGTTGTATTCTTCTCCGCCAATATTGTCGGTATGTCCGCTTATCTCAATTTGTATATCAGAATTATTATTCAAAAAACCAATCAGTTTTTCTAATTCAATTTCAGATTCTTTTTTTAAATCATATTTATCAGTTTCAAAGAAGATATTTTTTAGAATTACATTTTCTCCAACTTTAATTGGCTTTAACGGAATATCTTTTAAATATGGATGTATATCAGAATACTCACCGGTCAATACGAAATTTTCAGAATAAAATAAATAACCTTCTTTTGATACATTCAAAGCATAGTCTCTATTTACAGGTAAAACAACTAAAAATTCACCTGTCAATGAATCGGAATATGACTTAACATTAACAATTCCTGTATTAAGATCAATTAATTCAAACTTAGCTTTTAATTTACTTTTATTTTCGTTATCAAAAACATTTCCCTTCATATAAGTTACCGGCTGCGGGCGTGCTTCTTCATACAAATCAAAATAATAAATATCAAATTTCCCCTTGCCTCCGAATTTATCCGACGAAATATATGCTTTGTCACCGTTTGCATTTACAATAATAATTATTTCATCAGCTAAAGTATTGATAGGATACCCAAGGTTGACAGGTTCAGACCAGTTTCCATTTTTATCTTTTTTTGCATAAAACAGATCAGTTCCTCCCATACCTACATGCCCTTCTGAAGAAAAATACAAAGTTTGATCATCAGGGTGAATGAACGGAGACATCTCGGCTTTGGCAGTATTTACCGGATAACCAAGATTTTTGGGTCGGCTCCATGTTCCGTCAGACAATAAAATAGTTTTCCAAATATCGGAACTACCCTTTCCTCTGTCTCGTTTGCTTGCAAAATAAAGCGTTTTTCCATCTGATGAAAATGATGGCTGAGATTCCCATTTATCTGAATTAACAACAGGTCCCAAATTTTTAGGTTTACTCCAATTATTAGCTGTTTTTTTTGAATAATACAAATCGCAACTCCCAAAACCATCAGGACGATAACATGAAGTAAAAAACAAATATTTACTATCAGGTGATATACATAAAGCTCCAATATTTCCTTTAATATTAGCTGAACTGGTCAGCTCGTTGGTTTTATTCCATGCGTCATTAATTTTGTCAGAAACAAAAAATCTTTCCGAATATTTTTTCTGCGATTCAGTCCCTTCATCAAATTGTAATTGTTTTTTTGTAAAAATCAGTTGTTGTCCATCAGAAGTGATTGCATTAATATATTCATCATCAGCAGTATTAATACTATCACCAAGATTAACGGGATTAAAAGGGACGGGATTTTCAACTGCATTCACTGCAAATTCGGCTCTGACAAGCATATCCATAGCATTTTGCTTTTGCTGATTTATTAGATTTTCATAACTTAAATATTTTTCAAAGTTTTTTAGCGCTATTGAATATTTACCTGTTGAGAATTCTAATTTACCTGCAATGTAAAGGATATCAGGGAAAAAATCAGGATCAATTCGGATGGCTTTTTCGTAAGACAAAATTGCTTGTTCCGTTCTTTTTGTATCATAATAAATATCACCAAGCAACAACCATGCTTTCACAAAATTCGTATCGCGTTTAATTGCTTTCTTCAGAAATTTTTCAGCATTTGAATAATCGTGTGAAATATAAAACGATTTTGCTTTTTTATAGAATTTTATTGCTTTTGCCGAAATCATATGCTTTTCTATGTCGATTTGTTGTGCAAAAACATTACATTGAAAGATTGTTAAAAAAAATATTATTAAATATATTTTCATAATATGATCAATTCAAATGAATGACTGTATAATATATAAACAAGAAATTCTCAATATCTACAATCCCAAGTACTAAAAGTAATATTTTTCCCTAAGTAACTTATGGAATCCCAATATATTTATGACTTTGCAAAGAAATCCCCCATTTCGGATTGTTCTTCACATAATCAATTATTTCGGGTAAAATCTTCTGTCTTGCACTCCATTCGGGTTGCAGAAAAAGGTAACAATTTTTATTAATCATTTCTGCATTATTTTCAGCCCATTCAAAATCATCTTTATCCTGAATAATAACCTTCAACTCATTTGCTTTTGAATAAATTTCTTTTAACGGTGGGAATTGTCGTTTGGGAGAAAGGCAGATCCAGTCCCATATCCCCGTCAATTTATGTGATCCGGAAGTTTCAACAAAAGTTTTAATGCCTTTTTTTTTCAGTTCTTTTGTAAAATAAGCAAGATTATATAAAGAAGGTTCACCACCTGTAACAACAACTGCTTTAGCAGGATAGCATACTGCTCTTTCAATTATTTCATCAGCCCGTATGGGTGGAAAATCTTTTGCATTCCACGACAATTTAACATCACACCAGTTGCATCCCACATCACAACCCCCAATCCTGATAAAATAAGCAGGTTTTCCAGTATGATAACCCTCACCCTGAATGGTATAAAATTCTTCCATCAAAGGCAATAGTTTTCCGTTTTTAAGATCGGTGTTACTATTTTTCCACATAAGAATCTAAGGTAGCACTTGGCTATTAATTAATATTATTTATAGTTATACGTTAAATGTTATTCGTTATACGTTATTCGTTATTACCGGAAACTTGTAAACCTGAAACTTGAAACATGAAACTTTAAACATGTAACCTGTAACAAATTTATATTACCGACAATATATTTGTTCACTTATTGACAATTATTTTCTTTACTGAATAAAATTTTTCTGAATATAATTTTACAAAATGCATACCCGGCTTAAACTTCCGTGTATTGAATTTTATATATGTTTTGCCTTTTTTAGATTTAAAAGTATAATCTTTGATAAATAATTTTCGTCCGATGCTGTCATAAATTTCAATTGAATATTCATCAGCCGGAAGGTTAGTAATTTCAATTTTAAACTTTTTCCCTTTTACAGGATTTGGGATAATTTCAAAATTAA
>JAUWSB010000137.1 GCA_030610255.1 Bacteroidota bacterium | reverse complement strand
TAAAAGTATAAAATTATTAAATATATCAGATAAGAAATTATATTTAGGCAAATATATAAAATGATTATTTAAAATGTATAATTGAATAATGGTAATGGTAAAGGTTATGAAGCTGGTTTGGGTAAAGGAAAAATTCTACTAGGGTTATTTTTTTAAGATAAGGTTTTTTTAACAACAAGCTTATTGGGGCTCTATGTTATTTGTAGTGGGTATTTATAAAATGCCACGCATAGAAACACAAATAACAAACAATCAACATCATTAATTTCGTAAATTATTAATTGACTCTTATTCCCCCTTTTAAACTGAATAGATACCGGAATAAAAATTTTATTCTCAGTTGATTATTCATAACGATGTAATTTGATTATTCTAAATACATAAAGTTTATGCGTTATTTTAGTACATTTTCCCCCAAGGGGGAAAAGTACAAGAAACCTATAAAGAATAATAAGTTAGAAATCATACTCAATGTAACTCCTTCCCCTTTGGAGGAAGGTTGGGATGGGGGAAAAGAAAAAATGCCTTTGTGACTAAAATGACTTTTCGGAGTGGACTCAGTAATGGAGTAATGGATTTCCCTTATTTCCCTTATTTCCCTTATTTCCCCTATTTCCCTTATTTCCCTTATTTCCCAATTCAATAATATTATTTGTGAAGAAATTTTCATTGTTAATTTAATACTGATTAGTTGCAAATTTTTAAATCAACATTTTTTTATGTTTTAGTTTTTTTAAATTCAGTATTTTATATTTTATCAACTATTGATTGTTGATAAAATTTTTTAAAAAAGCTATTTTTGTGTTGTATATTGCATACCGAAAATATTTACTTCCATTGTTTCGCATCTAACTGTAAAACAACATTTTAAGAGTAATAAATTAATAATTTAAAGTTTATTAAAACAGCATGGATAATACCCTTTTTACCAGTACTGATAAGGAGTTGGATAAGATAAAAAAACCTGATTTTTATGATGGGGTTTTGGAAAAAAGAATCAGACCTGATATTTCAAAAGAAGATTTGGAAATAGAAAAAGGTATGTCTGAGCAAAAGGACACAGAAATACATCCGCAAAGCAAAAAAGAAGTATCTACAAAATATCCTGATAAAGAAGTTTTGGAAAAAACAATTGAATATTTCAAAGGAGATACTTTAGCTGCTGATGTTTGGATGAAAAAATACGCACTTAAAAACAGCAACGGCGATTTTTTTGAGCTTACCCCAGACAATATGCACAGAAGGCTGGCAAAAGAAATTGCAAGAATTGAAAAAAAATATCCCGAATCACTTAAAGAAGAAGAAATATACCAGTTACTTAAAGACTTTAAATATATTATTCCACAGGGAAGTCCGATGGCAGGCATCGGAAATGACTTTCAAATTTCTTCATTATCAAACTGTTTTGTAATAGGCAATGATAAAAATTACGATTCCTATGGAGGAATTTTAAAAGTTGATCAGGAGCAGGTTCAACTAATGAAACGGAGAGGAGGTGTAGGACACGATCTTTCACATATTCGTCCCGAAAAAAGCTCAGTACAAAACACTGCACTTACATCAACAGGAATAGTTCCCTTCATGGAAAGATACTCAAACTCTACCCGAGAAGTTGCTCAGGATGGCAGAAGAGGAGCCCTTATGCTTAGCATCTCTGTTAAACACCCAGATGCAGAAAACTTTATTGATGCTAAAAATGAACCAGGAAAAGTTACATCCGCTAACATCTCTGTAAGAATTGACGATGAATTCATGAAGGCAGTTGATGAAAACAAAAAATATATTCAACAATACCCGATTGATTCAGATAATCCAACAACAATCAAAGAAATTGATGCAAGGCAATTATGGAATAAAATTATTCACAATGCATGGCAATCAGCCGAACCGGGTGTTCTTTTCTGGGACACAATAATAAGAGAATCAGTCCCCGATTCGTATGCCGATTTAGGATTCAAAACATTATCAACAAACCCCTGTGGTGAAATTCCTTTATGCCCTTATGATAGCTGCCGGTTACTTGCCATTAATCTATACAGCTACGTGGACAACCCGTTTACAAAAAATGCAAGCTTTGACGGTGATCTGTTTTCAAAACATGTTCATTATGCCCAAAGAATAATGGATGATATAATTGACTTGGAGGTTGAAAAAATTGATAAAATAATTGCAAAAATCGATTCCGACCCTGAAGATTTTGAAATAAAAAGAACCGAATATAATCTTTGGAAAAATATCAGAAAAAAAAGTATTGAAGGTCGCAGAACAGGCATCGGAATTACTGCCGAAGGCGATATGCTTGCAGCACTGGGATGCAGGTATGGTACGGAAGTTGCAACAAATTTTTCCACTGAAGTCCACAAGCTGCTTGCAATTGAATCATACCGTTCATCTGTGGAATTGGCTAAACAAAGAGGCTGTTTCCCGATTTTTAATATAGAAAGAGAAAAACACAATCCGTTTATCAACCGTATCAAAGAAGCAGCCCCAAAAGTTTATGAAAATATGGTAAAATACGGACGACGAAATATCGCCCTGCTTACTATTGCACCAACAGGGAGTGTGAGTATTTGTGCTCAAACTTCCTCAGGCATTGAACCCGTTTATAAAATTTCTTATCAAAGAAGAAGAAAAGTTAATCCTAATGATAAAGACGTCGCTATATCTTTCACCGATGAAATGGGCGATTCATGGGAAAAATATGATATTTTACATCCAAAATTTTTAACATGGTTAAAAATTAACGAATACAATGTAGATGAAGTAATAAATTATTCTGAAGAACAATTAGCTCCAATAATTGAAAAATCACCTTATTACAAAGCTACTTCAGACAATATAGACTGGCTGAGCAAGGTAAAAATGCAGGGAGCTATTCAAAAATGGGTAGATCATTCCATAAGCGTTACTGTTAATATTCCAAGCGAAGTTACCGAAGAACTGGTAAGTGAAATTTACAAAACAGCATGGAAAAGCGGCTGCAAAGGAATGACAATTTACCGCGAAAATTCAAGAACAGGTGTATTGGTTTCAAATGAAGAAAAGAAAACCGAAAATGACGATGAATTCAAAGAAACCAAAGCACCGCCAAGGCCAAAAATCATGGAAGCCGATATTGTCCGTTTTCAAAATGATTATGAAAAATGGATATCTGTTATTGGTAAATATGAAAATAAACCTTATGAAATTTTCACAGGTAAAGCAGAAGGATTTTACCTGCCAAATTGGGTTACAAATGGTTGGGTAATTCGTCATAAACTGGAAGATCAAAGTACAAGGTACGATTTCCAATTTGAAGACAAAGAGGGATATAAAACAACAATAGAAGGATTATCAAGATCATTTAACAAAGAATTCTGGAATTATGCCAAGCTTATTTCCGGAATTTTAAGACATGGTATGCCCTTACTTTTTGTTGTTGACCTTATATCAAACTTAACATTCGACAATGAATCAATCAATACATGGAAAAACGGAGTAGTAAGAGCCTTGAAAAAATATATTCCTGACGGAACATCAGTCCCCGGTAATCCTTGCCCCGAATGTGGCGGTCAAAAAGGATTGGTTTATCAGGATGGATGTTTAATCTGCAAAGCTTGCGGGTACACAAAATGCGAGTAAATATTAAAAGTGAATCTTGTGATAATCAAATGTTTGGCTATTCCTTAAATCATTAATTTTTTTTGCCAGAAATAAAAATATCCTTAAATTATTCTTATTCAACCACGCTATAGCCTGAGGTTTTCGATGGCAAGCATCTGCAAATATTATTAAAAATTCAAATTTGTATTTTTTCAGCCACATATATGCCTTCTTATCATTATCAATAGCTGAATCCAATGCGGCAAGTTGAGGAAATTTATTTTTCATCAACCAAACAAATGCTTCCTCGCTTCCGCGAATAGCTTTTGATAATGCCGCAAGCTCGGGATAATCATTATTTAAAAGCCAGTTAAATATTTTTTCATTCCCACTGATAGCCTCCCCGAAAGCAATTAATATTTTAGCAGGATATTTTAGCATACAACAAATCTTTTTGTAAAATTAACATATTTTTTTCACCCAAAATCAATTATACTGGAAATTATAAATTATTGTTATTAATTTTAAGAATTATATTACTTTTGACAAACTTTTATATGATTTCATTAAAAGACATAAAGGCTCCCATTCAGGACCATATTGTTGAATTTGAAAAAAAATTCAGATATTCAATCAAAAGTTCCGTACCGCTGCTTGATAATATCACACGTTATATTATCAAGCGAAAAGGTAAACAAATGCGGCCTATGTTCGTTTTCTTTGCAGCAGATATATGCGGCGATATTAATGAAACAACTTACCGGGCAGCATCTTTAATTGAATTATTACATACTGCCACTTTAGTTCATGATGACGTTGTAGATGATTCGCACGAACGCAGAGGTTTTTTCTCAATAAATGCTTTATGGAAGAATAAAATTGCTGTACTTGTGGGCGATTACTTACTTTCAAAAGGCTTATTGCTTTCACTTGATAATGACGATTTTAAATTATTGAGAATTGTGACTGATGCTGTTAAAGAAATGAGCGAAGGCGAATTACTGCAAATTGAAAAAGCAAGAAAACTTGATGTTAAAGAAAATATTTATTTTGAGATTATCCGTAAAAAAACCGCTTCGCTGATTGCTTCCTGTTGTGCTTCAGGTGCAGCATCATCAGGTGCTGATGATAATACCATTAATAAAATGCACCTGATTGGCGAAAATATTGGTATTGCTTTTCAAATAAAAGATGATCTTTTTGATTACGAAAAAGGCAGGGCAACCGGCAAACCCAATGGCATTGACATAAAAGAACAAAAAATGACACTCCCTTTGATATCAATGCTTAGTAATTCATCATATCCTGAAAAACGAAGAATCATAAACATAATCAAAAATCACAATAATAACCCCGCAAAAGTTTCAGAAGTAATTAATAAAGTAAATAACAGCGGCGGTATAATTTATGCAAAAGAAAAAATGATGGAATTCCGCAACAAGGCACTGGACCTTTTAACAGAATTTCCCGAAAGTTCTTCACGGAAATCACTTGAGCAATTAATTATTTTTACAACAGAAAGAAATAAATGAGTATGAAAGTAAATTTTCTGATAATATTTTTGTTAAGTGGTTTTCTGCTGAATGCCCAGGAGTTTTATGGTGGAATAACTGCAGGAATGACAGCAAGTCAGGTTGCAGGTGATGTTTGCTCTGGTTATGATAAAGCAGGATTGTATGCCGGAGTTTATGCAAATCTCAAGGTTTCAAAAAAATCTGTTTTCCAGTTGGAAATTGATTATATTCAGAAAGGTAGCAGGCTGGTTCCTAAGGAAGAAAATGATTACCAATCATATAAATTATATTTGCAATATATTGATGTACCTGTTCTTTACAAATATATTATATCTAAAAGATTTACTGTAGAGATAGGACCTGTTTACGGGGTTTTTATTAAAAAGTATGAGGAAGCAAACTTTAGTAATGAAGTTGCCGGCAAACCTTTTAATATACATAACCTGAGCGTAGTTGTCGGGATGTATTATTATATTACTGAAAACTTTATGTTTAACCTGCGATCGTCAAATTCAGTAATTCCAATAAGAGAGCATACTTCGGGTGCAACACGGTTTTTTAACAGAGGGCAATACAATGATGTGCTGATCTTTGCTTTTGTTTACCAGTTTTTAAGATCAAAATAACTTAACATAGATTTTACAAACTCAATATTCCGTTTTAATCCTTCAAACTTAATTCGTTTCACAGCAGAATCCCTGAAAATTTTTTTGAACTTTTCTTTATCAAGATTTTCCCAATCAGTTTTTTTCATTTTTTGTAAACCTTCATTTGGATAAAATGCAGGCTCGTTGTGAGGTTTAGCAAATCTGTTCCACGGACAAACATCCTGACAAACATCACAACCGAAAATCCAGTTATTGAATTTACTTTTCAATCCTTTAGGAAGTTCATTTTTATATTCAATTGTAAGATAAGAAATACACTTGTTTGCATCAATTTCAAAGGGCTTGCTTATTGCACCGGTCGGACAGGCATCAATACATTTTGTACAATCACCGCAATAATTTTTTCCAGGTTCATCATAATTTAACTCAAGGTCAATAATAATTTGCCCGATAAAAAAGAAAGAACCAATATTTTTATTTATCAAACAGGTATTTTTTCCAATCCAGCCCAGACCACTTTTTTGTGCCCATGCTTTTTCCATAACCGGCGCTGAATCAACAAATACACGGTAATTTCTTTTACCGGTATTATTTTCAATTATCGTTATAAGTTTATATAATTTATTCTTTAATACAAAATGATAATCTTTTCCATAAGCATATTTTGCAATTTTGTAATTATTTTCAGTTGAAAATTTTGTTTTAGGGTAATAGTTTAACAGAACTGAAATAATTGATTTGGCATTTTCAACTAACAAACGTGGATCAAGTCGTTTTTCAAAATTATTTTGCATGTAAGTCATTTGCCCGTGTTTTTTATTATCAAGCCAATTTTTCAGCTTTACAGCTTCATCTTTAAGATAATCAGCTTTCGACACACCACAAAACGAAAAATCAAGCTCATAAGCACTTGATTTGATAAGCAGGGTTAGCTTGTCTTTATTTTTAGATAAGTTCACAAAAACTTAATTGAAATTTTATT
>JAUWSB010000012.1 GCA_030610255.1 Bacteroidota bacterium | reverse complement strand
TACTTCCACCTGTTCAAAACCTTCAATAATATCACCTACTTTTATATCATTATAATTTTCAATATTTAAACCACACTCATAACTGGCATGTACTTCTTTTACATCATCTTTGAATCTTTTTAAAGAACCCAGAACACCTGTATAAACAACAATTCCATCGCGTATCACCCGAACTCGTGTATTTCTTGTAACTTTCCCGTCAAGCACCATACATCCGGCTACTGTTCCAACCTTTGTAATCTTATAAATTTCACGGATCTCAATATTACAAGTAATTTTTTCTTCAATTTCGGGTGACAACATACCTTCAATGGCTGATTTAAGTTCTTCAATTGCCTGATAAATGATTGAGTATAAGCGTATGTCAATTTGTTCGGTTTCGGCGAGTTTTCTGGCACCTACTGTAGGTCGCACCTGGAATCCGATAATAATTGCATTAGATGCGGAAGCGAGAAGAACATCAGATTCAGTTATTGCACCCACTGATCTATGAATTATATTAACCTGAACTTCCTCATTAGTTAATTTTAATAATGAATCGGATAATGCCTCAACCGAACCGTCCACGTCTCCCTTAACAATAATATTTAATTCTTTAAAATCACCAATTACAAGACGTCTGCCTATTTCATCAAGTGTAATATGTTTTTGTGTTCTTATACCTTGTTCACGTTGTAGCTGCAACCGTTTATTAGCAATAGCTTTAACTTCCCGTTCATCAACCATAACATTAAAACTATCGCCGGCTTGCGGAGCGGCATTCAAACCTAGCATTAAGACCGGTGTTGATGGGCCGGCTTCTTTTACAGTAATATTCCTTTCATTATACATTGCTTTAACTTTTCCGTATGTTGACCCTGCCAAAACCATATCTCCAATTCTTAAAGTGCCATTTTGCACCATAAGTTTTGCAACATAACCACGTCCTTTATCAAGAGAAGATTCAATAATAGTTCCTGTGGCTTTTTTGTTGGTATTACCTTTCAATTCAAGCATTTCGGCTTCAAGTAAGACTTTTTCCAGTAACTCATCAATATTTGTTCCTTTTTTGGCTGAAATATCCTGGCTTTGGTATTTCCCGCCCCAGTCTTCAACTAAAATATTCATTTTTGACAGTCCTTCCTTGATATTTTCAGGATTTGCGTTAGGTTTATCAATTTTATTGATTGCAAAAATTAATGGTACACTTGCTGCCTGGGCATGATTGATAGCTTCTTTTGTTTGAGGCATAATATTATCATCGGCAGCAATCACAATAATGGCAATGTCGGTAACCTGAGCTCCCCTTGCACGCATTGCTGTAAAAGCTTCATGTCCGGGTGTATCAAGAAATGCAATTTTTTTTCCATTTTCAAGAGTAACTTCATATGCACCGATATGCTGAGTTATACCTCCTGCTTCACCTGCAATCACATTGGTTTTTCTGATGTAATCAAGTAAAAGGGTTTTGCCGTGGTCAACATGCCCCATCACAGTGACTATAGGTGTACGTTCACTCAAATCCTCAGGTTTGTCTTCCTCTTTTTCCAGTATTGCTTCCTGAACATCAACACTAACAAATTCAACTTTATAACCAAATTCTTCAGCAACAAGATTAAGAGTTTCGGCATCCAAGCGCTGGTTTATTGAAACAAACAAACCAAGAGTCATACAGGTTGAAATAATTTCATTTACCGGTACATTTATCATGTTAGCCAATTCATTTGCCGTAACAAATTCGGTAACCTTAATAACACTTTTGTTTTCTTCAGCCTTCTTAAATTCTTCCTTAATATTCTGACTAACTGAAACACGTTTTTGTTTTCTGTATTTAGACGCTTTGGATTTACCTGAAGGACTTAATCTTGCAAGTGTTTCTTTTATTTGTTTTTTTATTTCTTCTTCATTTACTTCAGGTTTTATGATCTCTCTATATGGCTTTTTGCCTTTGAACCTTGATCTTGCTTTAGTATCTTTTGTGTCAGAAGGTTTTTGTTCGGGAGGTTTTGTATATTTTTTTATTCTTTTTCTTTTTTTCTTCTTGAGATGAACTTTTTCATCTTTTGAAGAAGCAACAGGTTTTTTCTCAAATTTCTTTGGCTCGGGAAGGTCTATCTTATCCAAAATTTTGGGTCCGGATAATTTTGTAACCTCTGTAGGAATGAAGTTTTTATCTGCCACGGGTTCTTCAAAAGCTTTCTGAATCTCTTGTGTTTCTTCCGTTTCGGGTATTATTTCCGGTTCTTTTACCGGCTCTTCAGTAGTTTCTTTAACTTTTATTTTAGTTTTTTCTTCTGCGGGAATTTTATCTTTTTTATCTGCAAGCTTTTTTGTTTTCTTTTTTGCTTCTGTTTCTTTTGCTTTTTCTTCTTTAGTTTTTCGTACTGGTCTTGTTTTAGCAGTTATTGAATCCAGATCTATTTTACTGACAACTTTTGGTTCTACATCTGTTTTAACTTGCTGTTTTTCGGCTACCTCAACCTTTTCTTCCTCTTTTTTATCTGCTTTAATAATTTCAGGATGTATTTCAACTTCAGCAACAGGTTCAGGTTTTTTACTTATTACCTCACTTTCATAATCAACAGTAATATTTTTAATAAATAATTCTTCGGGTTCTTTTTCTTTTTCAATATCTTCGGTTAAACTTTCTTTATCTTCAATTGAAATAGTTTTATGAAAAGTATAATCCAGACCGATCTTTTGTGATTCTTCTTTAACGGCTTTTTCAGTCTGGAATTCCTGTACTAAAATTTCATATATTTCGACTGAAATTTTAGTGTTAGGCTTAGAGTCTAAAGAATGACCTTTTTTTGTAAGAAATTCAACAATAGTCGAAATGCCAACATTAAATTCTCTTGCTGCTTTACTAAGTCTTGTTGTTTTATTATCTTCTGTCATATTCAATTATATAGGGTTTACCCCGGATATTGAAAGTTTAATATTGCGGTAAAAATAATATTTTTATTCAAATTCGGCTTTAATTATTTTTATAACCTCACTAATCGTTTCTTTTTCAAGGTCGGTACGGTTAACCAATTCATCAATGCTGATTTCTAAAACACTTTTAGCAGTATCACAACCTATTGTTTTTAATTCGTCAATGATCCATTGATCAATTTCATCAGAAAATTCCTGAATATCAACATCCTCGTTATCAATATCAGTGTCCCTGTAAACATCAATTTCATAACCTGTAAGTTTTCCGGCTAATCTAATATTAAAACCACCTTTACCAATAGCTAATGAAACCTGATCGGGTTTCATATAAACTTCGGCTTTTTTATTTTCTTCATCCAAAACAATAGATATTATTTTTGCCGGACTTAATGCTCTTGTAATAAATAGTGTAGCATTTGAGGTAAAGTTTATCACATCAATATTTTCATTTTTCAGTTCACGAACGATTCCATGTATACGCGAGCCTTTCATTCCTACGCAAGCTCCAACAGGATCAATTCTGTCATCATACGATTCAACGGAAATCTTAGCACGTTCACCCGGTACTCTTTCAATTTTTTTGATGGTTATCAAGCCGTCGTAAACTTCAGGAACTTCTGATTCAAATAATCTTTCAAGAAAAATTGGTGATGTTCTTGATAAAATGATAACCGGTGAACTGTTACGCATTTCAACTTTGGAAACAACAGCACGTATGGTATCACCTTTTCTGTAAAAATCAGAAGGTATTTGTTCGGATTTGGGCAATATCAATTCAATGTTTTCATCATCCAAAATAAGAATTTCTTTTTTCCAAACCTGATAAACTTCACCTGTGATTATTTCGCCGATCCGTTCTTTGTATTTATTATAAATACTGTCTTTTTCATATTCCTGTATTTTTGAAATCAGGTTTTGACGTATTGTAAGTATTTCGCGTCTGCCAAAATCCGATAATTTCAATTCTTCTGAAACTTCTTCGCCTACCTCAAAATCAGGTTCAATTTTTATTGCCTCGGAAAAAGCTATTTGAAGGTTTTCGTCTTCAACTTCTCCATCTTCAACAATTTCTCTGTTTCTCCAGATTTCCAGATCGCCTTTGTCAATATTTACAATGATGTCAAATTGTGCCTCATCTCCGTATTTTTTTTCAAGCATGTGTTTAAAAACATCCTCAATAATACGCATCATTGTTTCACGGTCAATGTTCTTAAATTCTTTAAACTCTGAAAAAGTTTCAACTAAGTTTATATGTTCCATTTTATTTAATTGTTTTAGAATGAGTTTTTATTTCTCAAATGAAATTATTCGTTTTCCATAAAAAGAGGGGACTTTTGTCCCCTCTTTAATCATATCATATTTCCGAATTCCGCTGCAAATATACAAAATATATTTGAAAAACAAAGATTAAAAATAATTTATAAAAAATCTGTCAATGTTTATCAGTGCTTCTATTATACTTTTGCACAAAACCAGAATAATATGACACAAGAAGAACTTAAGAAATGGAAATCACAAATTGTGATATCCAATAGTTATAAAATTAGATGAATTAGAAAGAAAAGGTATTGAACGGGACGAAAAAATAATGTTGATTTTTTAATACATAAAACAGTTTGAGGAAGTAAAACAACAAGAGTTAGAGTATAAAAACAGAAAGCGAATAGGATTTAAAACACAGGACAAAGAATAAATAATATTTTATACAGAGCGAAGACTAAGTACCCACGGCCCCCGTAAAGCAAAATCCCAGCATCTCGTACCTAAAGGCTTGCCTATCTGACGCTCGTTTCCGCCGATAGTCCGATAAGTGTTTGTCTATAATGTCGGCTGAATTTAAATAAAATGAATAATGAACAAGGATTAATCCTGATACGCTAAAGCTACGGGGCAGGCTGATTTTAAATTTAAGATTTTCAATAACTTCATAAATCAGAAATCGTTAATTCTACCTATCGGTAGACAGGCGTTATTCTGAGATCAAAAAAACACTTACTTTATGGACGAACACTGAATAATGTTTAAACAAGCTGTCAAACATAAAAAGCCTTCCCCCGGAATTTTGAGTGAAGGCTTTTTTGATATGTTGTCCGACCAGGGCTCGAACCTGGACTCTTCTGAACCAAAATCAGACGTGTTGCCAGTTACACCATCGGACACACTGTTATAAGTTAATTTTTGAGACTGCAAAATTAGAAAATAAATTTTTAATTAAAAAATAATAATGTTAATAAAAAAATGTCAAATCAATAGATTTAGTAATTTTGCCCTTGAAATGTGGTAATTTTCACTAAAGAAGAGTCTGTCTATAAACTAAACATTTAGAACTTTTTAAAAATAACAAATGACAAGCACCAAATTTCAAAACTTGTCCGTATGGATAAATTCCAATTTTCAAAATTCAATGACCAAAACTATTTCAAAGATGTTTTGAACCTTTGGTCATTGATATTTGGAATTTATTTGTTTTTTGTTATTTGGTGTTTTAATTCAAATTTTGTTTGACTTTATAGTCAAGCACTAAATATGGATTTATTTTGAAATTTGATTTAGAAATAACATAGTAATGAGAAAAAAGGTTGATTTTCTGGTAATTGGTTCGGGTATAGCAGGATTAAGCTATGCATTGAAAGTGGCTGATTATGGTAAGGTATGCATAGTCACAAAATCAAATGCTGAAGAAACCGCTACCAAATATGCACAGGGCGGAATTGCAGCAGTAATGTACACACCCGATACTTACGAAAAACATATCAGGGATACTATAACTGCCGGAGATAACCTTTGTAAAAGAGAAATTGTTGAGATAGCTATCACCGAATCAACTGATAGAGTTAAAGAATTAATTGAATGGGGAACTAATTTTGATAAAAAAGAATCAGGAAGATATGATCTGGCAAAAGAAGGCGGTCATTCGGAATACAGAGTGCTTCATCATAAAGACAATACAGGACTGGAAATTGAAAGAGCATTGATAAATCAGGCAAAAAAACATCCGGATATTAAAATTCTTGAAAATCATTTTACCATTGATATCATCACTCAGCATCATTTGGGTATTGAGGTTAATAAAAATTCAGAAAATATAAATTGTTACGGCGCATACGTATTAAATCCCACAAGTAAAAAAATTGACACCATACTTTCAAAACTTACTTTGATTGCCACAGGCGGAGCGGGAAATGTTTACAGTACAACTACCAATCCTGATATAGCTACCGGCGATGGAATTGCAATGGTTTACCGGGCTAAAGGAAAAATTGAAAATATGGAATTTGTGCAGTTTCATCCCACTTCGCTTTATAATCCTCTTGAAAAACCTTCGTTCTTAATTACGGAAGCATTACGTGGTTTCGGAGCTATACTTAAAACCATAAAAGAAAAAGAATTTATGCAAAAATACGATAAACGCGGTTCGCTGGCTTCGCGTGATATCGTTGCACGTGCCATTGATAACGAATTGAAATTAAGTGGTGAAGACCATGTTTGTCTTGATTGCCGGCACCTGGATAATAACGCACTTATCAATGAATTTCCTGGAATTTATGCTAAATGTTTAAGTATAGGTATTGACATTACAAAAGAGATGATACCTATTGTTCCGGCTGCTCATTATTTATGCGGAGGAATAAAAGTTGATGAATACGGTCGCAGTTCTGTTAAAAATCTTTTTGCTACGGGCGAATGTGCTTCAACAGGATTACATGGTGCAAACCGGCTGGCATCTAACTCATTGCTCGAATCGGCAGTATTTTCGCACAGAGCAAGTTTGGATTCAATAGGCAAAATAAAGTCTATTGAATTTTGTAATGAAATTCCTGACTGGGACGCTTCAGGTACTGTTTTAAATGAAGAAATGATTTTAGTTACACAATCTTTAAAGGAATTACAATTGATAATGAGTAATTATGTTGGTATAGTACGGTCGGATCTGCGATTAAAACGGGCTTTAGACAGGCTCGAAATAATATATCGTGAAAACGAAAAACTTTACGAAAAATCTATTCTTACAGTAAAGATTTGCGAACTGAGAAATTTAATTAATGTTGCATACCTTATCATTAAAATGGCAATGCATAGAAAGGAAAGCAGGGGCTTGCACTATTCATTGGATTATCCGAAAGCAATATATAATAACTCCTAATGTTAAAAGTTTACTCCCATCCTGATAGCTATCGCATTAGTGTTAATTTAAATATTGCGATTTTGATATTTATTTATTTAGGTTATAGGGTTAGGGTTAAGAGGCCTGTTTGGTTTAGAGGTAAAGGTAAAGTTTTTTTTACACCTAACCTTTTTCCTTTACCCAAACCGGCTTCCTAACCTTTACCATTACCGATATTCAATTATACATATAAAATAATCATTTTGATACTGAAGTTAACGCCTATGCGAAGTCTCGGGATCTTTTATCTTGTCAACCTACAGTATAAAATATTGGATAAAAAAAACCAACCCCTGAATAAGAAGTTGGTTAAAAAAATTCTTTTAAACGTGATTATTCAATCCCTAAATTTTTCTTAACTAAAGGAAGAACATTATCTCCTTTTTCAAAATATAAAAGCACACCCACACCGGCATCGAAAATGTAAGTATAACCATTTTCTTCAGCGACTTCCTTAAGAGCTTTTTTAGCTTTTTCAAGTAAAGGATTAAATAATTCTGCCTGTTTGTTTGTAAAATCCTGGTCGGCAGTTTGCTGGAAAGCCTGGATACGTGCTTCAAGATCAGTAATTTCCTTTTCCTTTGTTTGTTTAATAATATCAGACATGGTTGCTACATTTACCTGATATTCCTGAATTTTGTTTTGATACTCCTGTAGCATAGCCTGAATAGTGTTTTCTAATGTTGTTTTGTATTCTCTAAGTTGAGCTTCAATCGTATCTCTTCCGGGCATTAACTCAAACAATTCATTTGAATTGATGTATCCAAATTTAGCATTAGTTTGTGCATTTAATGTTGAATAACCTGCTACAAATACCAGAACAATAAAGATTTTTAATAAATTTTTCATGTTTTTATTTTAAAATTTATAAATTATTTTGAAAGCACAAATTTATAAAATAATTTAAAACGAACTAAAAAAATAATATATAAGTTCTTAAAAATATTTTACTTTTTATACTCTTTATTTTTACCCGATTCATCAACCGATCCCTTAGTATAAGACGATTTTTTCCTATCTTCCCTTCTAACTGTTTGCATAATGCTTCCAACCTCATCAAGCACATCATCGCTGATATCAAATTTAGGATTTGCAAATAAAATAGTTAAGCTCCCGCCTTTATCAAAGACAAAAGCAAAATTTCTAACTGTGGCGATTTCTTCAATGGCATTATAAATTTTTTCCTGTATCGGCTGGACCAACTCCTGGCGTTTTTGGAATAATTCTCCATCCCTGCCAAATTTTTGTTTTTGCAACTCTTTTACTTCTTTTTCTTTTTGGATGATTTCTTCTTCTCTTTTTTTCTTAATATCCTCAGGTAACAATATTGCCTCTGCCTGATAATCTTTATAAAGTTTGTCGATTTCAGCAAATTTTGCTTCAATTTCTTTTTGCCATTTAACAGACAGGTCATCTAATAAATCCTGGGCATCGGTATATTCAGGGATGTTTTTAAGGATATAATCTGAGTCAACATAAGCATATTTTTGAGCATAAGTAAAAACAAATGCTGAAAGAAATAGCATTATTGATAGAATAATTTTTTTCCCTGAATTTGTACGGGATTTTACTTTGTTAAACATTTTTTTATCCTCCATATTTACTGAAAACGTTCAGCCCCTTATCCGGGTTAATTATTAATTTTGTTTCTCTATTTTAAGCAAAAAACCTGCCAGAAATTTTATCTTGATTCTGGTTGCTGGTTCATACTTTTTACTTTTTACTTTCGACCAACGGAAGTCCGTATGGATATCTTTTATCTTTAATCGATAGATTGATTAATTGAGAAATGGAATTGGCCTCCATTAGCACCTGGAATACCTGGAATATCATCAAATCCGTAACCCCAGTCAAGTCCTAACATTCCAAACATTGGCAAAAATACCCGAACGCCAAATCCTGCTGATCTTTTAACTTCAAAAGGATCAAAACTATCAAAAGTAAGCCATGAATTTCCTGCTTCTAAGAAACCCAATGCATAAATTGTTGCATTCGGATTAAGTGATAAAGGATATCTTATTTCAAACGTATATTTACTAAAGATAGTACCTCCAATATTTTTATTCATGTAATACCCGGGAGTAATTGTTTCGTTACCATATCCTCTCATTCCGATAATTTCTCTTCCGTCCAGATTGTTATATCCCGATAATCCGTCACCACCCAAATAGAATCTTTCAAATGGTGTTACTCCGATCTGTTCGTTATACGTTCCGAGAAAACCAAATTTTGTTCTAACACTCAACACTAATTTATCAAGTAATTCCATATACCATGATGCATAAAATTTCCATTTATGATATTCAATCCACTTATATTTTTCATTATCATCAAGTGTTGAATAATCTTTATCGGAAAATATAGAATAAGGTGGTGTTAATTCCAATGATAATGAAACTTCGGAACCATATCGCGGGTAAATAGGTGAACTGACGGAATTTCTTGCAAAATTTACAGTATAATTAATATTGTTAAAATCTCCGTTACCCGTTCCGAACGAAAATATTCTTGAATAATTTTTTAAATTATAAAGCTGAAGGTTAATGCCCTGATATAAAGTAAAGAAATCATCAGGCCATAATAATCTTTTTCCTAATCCAAATGATACGCCATTAATAACAAAAGATGATCTGTTAACATCACTCTTTGCCAATCCGTTTGAGTAAAGAGAATGATAATACGATATACTGAATGCGTTTGGTTTTTTTCCACCAAGCCATGGTTCGGTAAATGATACACTGTAACTGAAATATCCTTTACCATAAGTTTGTAATCTGAGGCTTAATTTCTGACCATCTCCGGTAGGTATTGGATGCCATGCACCTTTTTTAAAAAAATTCTGTAAGGAAAAGTTATTAAACGAAACCCCTACGGTTCCTATGATCCTGCCATAACCCCAGCCTCCTGATAATTCAATTTGATCGGATGATGTTTCTTCAACTACATATTCAATATCAACCGTACTGGATGCAGCATCCGGCACAATATTAGGAACAATTGATTCAGGATCAAAATAACGGAGTTGTGCCAATTCTCTTGTTGTTCTGATAATATCCGTGCGGCTGAATAATTGTCCGGGGCGGGTTCTGAGTTCACGAATTACAACATGATCGCTGGTCCGGGTATTTCCTTTAATAGTAACTTTGTTGATCCTTGCTTGTTTGCCTTCTCTGATCCTTATCTCAAGATCAATGGAATCGTTTTCAACCAGCACTTCAACAGGAGTTGCTGTGAAAAACAAATAGCCATCATCCAGATATAATGAACTCACATCATAACCGCTTGGATTAAATGAAAGATTGGTCTCAAGCAATTCTCTATTATAAATATCTCCTTTTTGTATTTTTAACCTGGCATTTAACTCTTCGGTAGTATATTTTGTGTTTCCTATCCATTTAATATTCCGAAAATAATATTTATTACCTTCATTAATTGTAATGTCAATATTTAAAGTGTTTTCACCACTTCTGTAAATAGAATCTTTAACAATCTTAGCATCCCTGTATCCAAGTTCATTATATAATTTTATCAGATTTATTTTATCTTCTTCATAATCTTCTTCAATAAATTTTGAAGATTTAAAAATCCTGATCTTGATATTTTCATGTGCATATTCATTAAAAGCCTTAAAAATTTCTTCTATATCAAGGTGCAAGGCAGCTTTTATTATTACAAATAATAGAGAATCGATATTTTGTAATGGTTTGAAAGTACCTTTTTCCTTGGTTTCTTTTAATGTACTTTTAATTTTTTGTGCAGATAAATGTTGGTTGCCATGGATGTTAATTTCGTAAATTTTAACTTTTTTATATTTTTTAATATCAATTATTAAGGTGACACTGTTTCCATGAAGGGTATCAGCATCTTGACTGATGTTTATATCACACTTAAGGTATCCTTTATCAATATAATGATTTTTTATGATATTTGTTGTTCTGATAATAAGATTATCGGTAACAACATCTCCTCGTGTGAGATTGATTTCATCGCGTAAATTATCTGCCTCTGATTTCCTTATTCCTGAAAATGAAAATTTTGTTAAGCGCGGACGTTCTTTAAGGTCAATATTAAGAAAGATAATATCTCCGTGACGGCCAACAATTGAAATGATAATGTTTTCAAACAAGCCCTGATCCCATAATTTTCTGATTGCAGTAGGTATATCATCACCGGGGATTTTAATTTTATCACCGGTGTTTAAACCTGAAAGCATTTTTAATACATTATTATCAAGGTATTTAACTCCAGAAATAGTGATCCCTCCGATTTCATAAGTTTTCGGATTAGCATAATTAATATTAATCAGGTCTTCATCTATAGTAATCTGAGCGAAAGAAGGAATATTGATAATTGAGCCGATTATTAAAAAAAACCCTGAAAGAAGGTAAAATATTTTTATATTTTTTGGAATACGCGGGATAAAATTCATTCTCAATTATGCCTTTTTAATTTGTTCACTGATCATCCCGAATCTTCTTTCACGGTCTTGAAAATTCAGTATTGCCTCATAAAGATCTTCTTTACGAAAATCGGGCCATAATTTCGGGGTAAAATATAATTCTGAATATGCTATCTGCCACAACAGGAAATTACTGATTCTGTATTCTCCGCTTGTGCGAATCAGCAGTTCAGGATCGGGAATTGATGAAGTTGTAAGGAATGAAGAAAACACTTTTTGGTCAATATCATCAATTGAAATTTTATTTTTATTTATCTGTTCAATTATTGTTTTTGTGGCTTTAACTATTTCCCATCGTGAGCTATAGCTTAAAGCTAATACCAAAGTCATCCTATCATTTTTTTCCGTATCCTTTATTGCCTTCATCAATTGTTCATAGCTGTTTTTGTGCAAACTTTTCAAATCACCTATTGCCTGCAGTCGTATGTTATTTTTATTTAATGTTTTTGTTTCTTTATCAATAGTTTGGACTAATAATCTCATTAGAGCAGCTACTTCAAATTTGGGACGGTTCCAGTTTTCAGTTGAAAAAGCATAGAGAGTTAAAAAGTTGATGCCGAGTTCTGCAGCTGCTTCAGTAGTTTCCCTTACCGATTTCACTCCGTTTTTATGACCGAAAATTCTATTTTTACCTTGTTTCTCTGCCCATCTTCCGTTACCATCCATAATTATGGCAATATGATTAGGTAATTTTTTCAGGTCAATTTTATCTTTAAAACTCATTTGATCAAATCAATTTATTTTAATACTTCTTTCGTATTCCATAATCCAAACATTTTGCCCGGCCTTTCAGATTGAATTTATAAGTTATAGTAATTCCTGCAAAAGCATACCAGTCTTTTGTTGCAGGGTCACCTCTTTCCATGTACGGTTGATGATCAAAAGTAGGATCGGAAAGAGCCTGATCAATATTACCGGGATCAATAGAATGGCCGTCAAGGTAATATGTAGTACTAACATCATCAATATAATCAGTAAAAGTTTTCCTGATGCCCCATTCAAATCCCAAACCTATTTTCTTTGAAAGACTGTATTTAAAACCAAATCCAAATGGAATTGAATAATTTGTTAATTTATATTCTTTTCTGCCGTCAAAACCAACAAGCTGACCCTCGGTGCCAATATCCCGCAGTTTAACTCCATTAACTTCCGGATTAAACATAAACATTGAAACACCTGCAAAAATATATGGTGTAAAATAAGTTCTTAAACTTCCTGTAAAGTAAGGGAAAAAGCTCAATTCAATCTGGGCTGAAATTTCAGTTATTTTTGAATTAAACTTCAGGTTTCTGCTTTCAATGGCATCGTTGCTTTTTACTTCGCCATGATAAGCAGACAATCTGAATGTCCATCTTGTATCTAAGTTGTATCTTGCCAGTAAACCAAATGCAGGTTTTGCCTGTTTAGATTGTCTTCCCGGATTTAAATCGCCGAGATAATATGAACACCCGCCAAAAATACCGGTTTCAAGGCTTTGGGCATTTGCACCAAATGAGAATAAAAAGATCAGTGATATTATAATTAGTATTCTTTTCATAAAAACAGCACGCAAAATTATTATTTTTTTCAATATGGTTACATTATTCATTAATTTCTAAAATCCAAGCCCCATTTGAGTTTATCACGAATTGTCGAAAAAAAGTTTTTATTCGGCATTTGAACCAAATTAATTTTAAAATCTTCTTTTTCTATAACAAGTTCAATTGAAGAATCAATAGTGACGGTTCTTGAATCCAAGCTGACAAGGAATTGTTCGCTCTTGCCTTTAACATTAATTTTTATAATACTATTGTCTGATATAACGAAGGGTCTTACGGTTAAATTGTGTGTTGCAATAGGAGTGATTACAAAATTTTCAGAACCGGGTGTAATTATTGGTCCTCCGCAACTTAATGAATAAGCTGTAGAACCTGTTGGAGTGGCAACTATCACTCCGTCAGCCCAGTATGAATTTAAAATTTGGTTATCAATATAAACATTAATTACAATTAATGATGTTGAGTCTTTCCTGTTGATGGTTAATTCATTCAATGCATAATTAATATCCCCAAATAGATTATCAGGTGTTTTTAATTTTAATAAAGCCCTTTGATCTAAAGTATAATTTCCTTTTATGATGTTGTCAATTGCAGGTATTATCTCATCTTTTGAAACACTTGATAAAAAGCCTAAACGTCCAAGATTAATTCCTAATATTGGTATTCCGGAATCGCGTACTAAAATTACGGTGTTGAGTAAAGTTCCGTCACCTCCGATTGAAAAAAGAAAATCAACGTTATTTTTTAATTCTTTATGAGTGTTAAAAACCGATATGTCAGTGTTGAAATTAATAAATGGTTTTATTGAATGTAAAAATGGCTCATAAATAAATATTTTACTTCCGACAAATTCTAATTTGTTGATAAGCTGCTGAATGTAAGGAAGAGTGGCTTCAGTTGATTTTTTACCGAATAATGCAATGTTCATTTTTATAAGATAAAAGATATATAAAGTGCAAGATTACAAAATAATTAGCTTTGTAATTAAAAAATTAACATTTATTAATATTTAATTCAAGAATTGTTTGACTTTATGGACGAACTCTAAATCGATGCCTTAAAATGAATAAAGAAGCCGGTTTCCTTCATTTTGTTCATGGAATATTCAAATCTGATAACAATATCATAATAAGTTACAAAATCAATACCAATACCTGTTCCGTATTGAAATGAATTGGAAAGAGTATTGTTTTGATAAAATTCATCATCATATACATAACCAAGATCAATAAATAAATTAAGGTATATGGCGTAATGGATGATATTGAATTTCTCGGTTTTAATAAAATTAAATTTTAGAATTTTTGTTGGAAGCAACTCAAATTTTAAATTAGTTTTGAGTAATCCGTAATTTTGCCCGTCAATTACATAAAATTCATACCCTCTGATATAATCATTTCCGTATCCTAATCCTCTTTGCAAAAAATACGGTTGAAAACTTTTTGAGGAAAATTTGGCTGCAAGACCCGAAGCAAAATAAAAACGGTTAAACAATTTCTTATATATGTTAAATTTGCTATTAACAAATGAAATATCCAACCCATTCGGTTGAAACATTCTAAAACCCTGTTTGTTAAATTCAATATCAAAATAATAACCGTTTAACGGATAAGGTTTATAATCACGATAATCGCTGATATATTTATAGTAAAATGAAAGAAACTTAACATCTGTTTTGTTGTCAACTGAATACAGTGGATTTATTTTTAATAAAGTATCTCCAAACAAATATTGATTATACCCAAGATAAAACATGTGTGTATTATGAATATCGGGACGATTTATTAATTGAATGTAAGAAATAAATTTTTGTTGGGGATATGATTCCTCGTCTTTATAATATTCAATATTATCATCAATTGTATTAACAGAAACCTCGTGATTACGGCCATAACTTACTCCTAATGCCAGTCCGATAGTTTGTTTTTTGTTAATGTAAGGAATTTCATAAAACAATCCGAATTTTTCCTCGTAACCAAGGCGTACTAATATTTTTAACTGTTCCATTCTACCTCTGAAATTATCCCAAACCAAAAACATTCCATAGTTTATCTTGTTAAAGTCTTTGGTTTTCCACCATGTATTAAAATTACGGTCGGCAAACTCTAAAAGTGGCCAGGGCCAGATGTACCATCGCTCTATAACAGAGATTGTAATATTGATTCTGTAAAAATCATTCGCAAGTATAGAAGTTGTATCAATAGTTACAAAATTAAATAAGGAAATATTTAATAAATTTTCACGGCTTTCTTTTATTAATGTTGATAATTGATGCAGGGATAAAGTATCATTAACTTTAAATTCCAGTTCACGGAAAATAATATAATCCTTGGTTTTTTTATTTCCTTTAAGAACAATATTATTGATAATATATTTTGATTGGTCTGTTACTGAATCGATTATAAGACTATCAGAATTAAATTCCGGAGTATTTGTTTTTAAATTTTCTGAAAACGATTGAAATGAGATAAGTAGTAAAAATATGTATAAACCGGCTTTCATCAAATAAAATGTTGGTTTTTTTGTAAATATTCAGATATTCAGGTAATTCATTAAAGATTCAAATCTTTCACGCAAATCATCAAGATTTTCTTTTTCAGAATATGAAGCTTTTACAATATAATTATACCTGTTAAAAGTTTGCAATACAGGAAGAATATCTATTTTATTAATTTTAAGAGTTACTTCGATCTTGGTTGAATCGGGATGAGAGGTAACATACAAACTAAGCACTTTTGCACCATTTGATTCCACTATTTGAGCAATTTCGGTAAGTGAATAATCATTATTATTTATATCAAGAACTATTATGCCTCCGGGATTGTTTATTGCAGCTATCTTTGAAAAGTTCTTAACAAGAATATTCAAGGTTATTGAACCCATATATTTATTGTTATTATCCAAAACCGGAACCAATGTTAATTTTAAATACGATATCAATTTAACAACTTCATAGAAGTGATCATATTCAACAACATAAGTTTTTGGTAATGACAAGGCAAAATTTCCAAGCGGTTCGTCAAAATTATTCAGATTATAAATATCAACATCTGAAATTAAGCCTAAAAAATCAACATTATCCACAATCGGGAGATGTGAAATCCTGTAATCGTCCATCATGCTCAATGCCGTTGAGCCCGTATCAGAGGTTTTCAACGGTATTATTGATTCTGATATTAGTTGTTTTGCAATCATTTTAATTAATTATTGGTTCTATGTCAAATTGTTTAGGTTAAAATAATCATCATTTAAAATACTTAAATAATTGTTATACCTTGACCGGCTGATCAATCCTTTTTCCAAAGCTATTTTTACGGCACAGCCCGGTTCATGAACATGTGTGCAATTGTTAAACCTGCAACCGTGCATATATTTCCTCATTTCGGGAAAACGTTCGGCAATTTCCTCTTTTTTAAAATCAAGTAAACCAAATTCTTTTATACCTGGTGTATCAATAATAAAACCACCAAACGAAAGCTCGTACATTTCGGCAAAAGCAGTGGTATGTTTTCCTTTTTTATGATATGATGATATATCTTTGGTTTTAATTTTAAATTCAGGTTCAATTGCATTTATCAAAGCTGATTTTCCTACTCCCGAATGTCCGGCAAATAAATTTATTTTTCCTTTTAAAACTTTTTTAATTATTTCAATATTATCGCCTCTAAGTGCAGAAACTGAAAAACATTTATATCCGGCAGACATATAAATATTTGTTATTTTATTGTGAAATTTTTTTAGCTCATCATCATAAATATCAATTTTATTAAAAATTAAATTAGCCGGAATATGATATGCTTCAGCCGTTACGAGAAATCTGTCAATAAATCCCATAGATGTTCTGGGTTCAGCAAGAGTAACGATTAAATAAGCCTGATCAATATTAGATGCAATAATATGAGAAATTTTTGAAAGTTTTGTTGCCTTACGGATAATATAATTGCTTCTTTGGAGGATTTTAGTGATCAAACCTGTTTCCTCATAAGGTAAAATATCAAAATTTACCTTGTCCCCAACCGATATGGGATTTGTGGCTTTTATACCTTTAATACGAAACTGCCCTTTTAATTTACAATTAAATTTTTTACCATCATTTCGCCTGACAGTAGACCAGCTTCCTGTTGATTTTGTTACAATACCTTCCAACAAAAAATGATTTTATTTAAAGTTATAATGCTTTTTAATATTTTTTTTAACATCCCAAACGCATTTTAAACCGTCTTTAAAAGTAACAAAATCGCCGGGTTTTATAGTGAAATTTCCTTTATCAGTTTCAACGGTAACTTCGCCGTCTAAAATCAGGCATTCCTCGTCACCATTGTATTCCCAGTCAAATTTTGAAACTTCTTTTTCCCAAATAGGCCAGTTTTTAATGCCTCTTTTTTTTATTTCGCTTTCGCTGAGTTTTTCAATAATTATCTTTGCCATGATTACCTCCTCTTAATAAAATTATAATAAAATTATTTGTAAAATTACAAACAATTATTATATTTGAAAAATTAACCAAAACTAATTGCTTTATGAATATTCAGAGTTTATCATTTTTTATTGCTCCGGTTATTGCTTTATTGCTTATTTTTTATATGAAATTTAAATTTCAGATTAAGACATATTCTTCGATAAACAAAGCATTTCTTTTTGGAGCAATAAGTGTTTTGTTAGTGGTTTTAGCACAAATTCTTGCTTCGTATTTACGACTTGATGAATTACGGAATATACGAAGAACGGGTTTTTATGCTTTTGTGATTATCGGTTTTAGTTCGGAATTTGCAAAATTTTTGATTCTGAGATATTATATTCAACCAAAAGAAAATTTTAAAGGTCCTTTGGATGGTATTATTTATTCATTTTTGATTTCGTTGGGGTTTGTTACAGTTGCAACTGTTCTTTATGCATATCATGTTATTGGGGCTCATGTAGATTTATTATTTCTTTTCACCTATGCTTTGGCAAATATTGTATTTGCAATATTATTGGGATTTTTTGTGGGATTAGGCAAAACAAGGCAAAACAAGTTTATTGATTCTATGACGGGATTATTTGCAGCTACTTTTTTTCACGGCTTATATATTTTAGGTTTCCTGACAAAAGATTACCGTTTGTTGATTATTTTGGCTGTTGGTTCAATAATAATTACTATTTTATTAACATTAAAATCATTAAAATTTAAAGTAGAGGATTGATTTTATGTTATACTGCTTCTTAATGATTTTGCAAACAAAATCCTTTTAGAAGCAGTTAATACTCGAAGAAATCAGGTTTAGTTTTTTGCAAACCTGATTTCTTTCGGTATAACTTAAATTGAAACCATCTTCTGTGGAATAATAAGAATAATTACGAGTTACGAATTACGACGAGACACTTAATCCGTTATTTGGTTACGAAATCTTTCAAGGTAATCCATACGGACTAACTTCGTGTCGTAAGGTTTTATTAATACATTCACAATTTCTACTAAGGTTATTTGTTTATTGATTATTGTGTGTTGCTTATTGAGTGTTTTTAACCAATCCCGAAGTCTCGGGATCGAAATAAATATTTAATCTAATTTATAATGCCTAAAAAATCGCTGAAAGCTTTCGGGGTTAATTCAAAAATTGTTTGACTTTATGGACAGATACTAATAACGAATTACGAAATAGGAGAATTAAAAACGTAATCCGTAATCCGTAAACAATAAAAGTCTTTTTAAGCAACTAAAGCATCCTGTAAACTTTCCCGGGCAAGCATTTTATTATTCCCTCAAATTCAAGATTTAGAAGTGCGAATGCAACTTTACTTGAACTTAATTTTGATAAACTGCTTATTTTGTCTATTCCCAGTTCCTGTTTTTCTTTTAAAATATTTACGATTGTTTCTTCTTCAGGAGACAATTTAATAAAAAGCCGCTGTTGTTTTTTGGGTTTTTTCTTCGTTATTTCCCAACCCATAATATATTTTATGTCTTCGGCTGACTGAACAAGTGCAGCTCTGTTTGTTTTGATCAAATTATTACATCCTTGTGAGTATTTATCATAAAGCCGTCCGGGAACAGCAAAAACATCACGATTGTATGAATTTGCTATGTCAGCAGTAATTAAAGCTCCACCTCTAATAGCAGATTCAATAACAATTACTGCATCGGAGAGACCGGCAATAATGCGGTTTCTTTTAGGAAAGTTTTCACGGTCGGGGATGGTTTTGCTAAGAAATTCAGTTAATAAACCACCGTTCTTTAACATTTTTTCTGCTAAAGATTTATTCAATTGCGGGTAAACCTTATCCAAACCATGAGCTAGTACTCCTACTGTTTTTAAATTGCTTTCCAATGAGGTCTTATGAGCACAAGTATCAATTCCATAAGCAAGTCCACTTACAATAAGAATATTTTGTTCAATTAATCCCTCAATCAACAAACTGCAAATTTCCTTACCGTATTCACTGGCTTTTCGAGTGCCGACTATACTTATGATTTTTGGAGCATTAAGGTCAGCAGTGCCTTTATAAAACAGTAACATCGGGCTATCTTCACATTGTTTTAAACGATATGGGTATTTATCATCTAAATAAAAAAGAGTATCAATTTTATATTTTTCAATAAACTTTATTTCTTCTTCAGCTCTTTCAAGAATATTTTGGTTAATTATCGAATTTACGGTGGATTTACCAATTCCCGGAATTTTTAATAAAAGTTTCTTTTTTTCCTTAAATACTGCTTCAACACTGCCGCAGTAAGCAATAAGCTTTTTGCCTACAATATCGCCCACTCCGGGTATTAATGTTATGCCTATTTTATAAAGTAACATTGATATGGAATTAAATTTTTCAAATTTAAATTAATTATTTAATAAATTTGTATTCAACTTACGGGTTTTTTTAATGGAAGATAAAAAAAACATATTGCTTTGTCCTCTAAATTGGGGAATTGGTCATGCAACACGTTGTGTGCCAATTATTAATAAATTGATTGAAAGCAATTTTAATGTTATTATCGGAGCTGATAAAAGACCTCTTGAATTTCTAAAAAAAGAATTTCCTGAACTCCAATACATTGTTTTTCCCGGTTATAATCTAAATTATCCTGAAAAAGGAAGCATGGCTTTTAAAATGTTTTTATCAGCTCCCATAATTTTATTTTCATTTATACGAGAACATAAAATCCTGAAAAAGATCATAAAAAAATATAAAATTGATGCAGTAATTTCAGATAATCGCTATGGCTTGTGGAATAAGCAAATTCCATGTATTATAATGACGCACCAGATTTTGGTTAAAACTCCGGATAATATAAAATTATTTAAAAAAATTCTGTTTAAGATCAATAAATTTTATATAAATAATTATGATGAACTCTGGATTCCTGATTTTGAAGGAGAAATAAACCTTTCGGGTGATTTATCACATAAACATAAAATTTCTAAGGCAACTTATTTTATCGGACCTTTATCACGTTTTAATGAGTATAAATCTAAAGTTGATATTTCAGAAAAACCATGTTATGATGTACTTGTGATGCTTTCGGGACCCGAGCCTCAAAGAACCATCCTTGAAGAAAATATTTTAAAACAATTAAAAGAAACCAAGCTCAAAGGTGTTGTTGTAAGAGGTATAACCGAAAAATCAGAACATTATAATTTTACTGAAAACATTAAAGTTTTTTCACATTTGGAATCCGATGAATTGATTAATTACATTCTCCGGTCAAAGATTATCATTTGCAGACCTGGCTATTCCAGTATTATGGATTTAACAGCACTTGGAAAAAAAGCAATATTTATTCCAACTCCAGGTCAAACCGAACAAGAATACCTGGCTCAAAGATTTCATAATAAAAAAATATTTTATTCAGTTAAACAGAAATATTTTAATCTGTTGAATGCTATTGAAAAATCAGAAGAATATTCAGGGTTTCTGTTAAAATTTGATTCAACTCAATTAGATAAACGTGTTGCTCACCTTATTAGTAAATTGAGATTTGAGAATTGAGAATTGAGATTTTAGATTTATTTCTATTATTTGGGGAATCCATATGACTGAAAGGAATCCGTATGGACGGATGCCCTGTGGTCGTGAGGGAAATAGAGGGAATAGAGGAAATAAGGGAAATAGGGGAAATAAGGAAATACCTTTATACCCTTATACTAAGATGTTAAAAATTGATATTTTGCAAAATAAAGTTCTCCCAGTTTTTGTATCGTTCTTTAAATGTGGGATTTACAATTTCATATAAACTATAACTTATTTTAGATTCACTCAAATATTGACATTTTTCATTTCTCGGTTTACATTTTTTATGATAATAAAAACCTTATTTCTTTTCAATAAACCTTAGTATAAAGCAGTATTCAGATGAATTACAAACCTTATTGCCTTATTAAATATACTGAAAATAAGGTAATAAGGTTTAGGGAAGTAATTTTTTTAATATTTCTACTAAGGTTAAAAAAATTGAATAAGGTTTTTTGAAATCTTTCAAAAAGTGTAAACTACTTTGATGCGTATATTAAAAATGCCCAAATATTTCATAAATTTACTGTCTTCTAACGATTTTTTTACATTATCAAATCTTAAAAATAAAATAAGAGTTCATGCTGGCTTAAAAAAACAAAGAAAAATGAAACTAATCAATGAAATACTTAAAAAATAGCAACCAGTTTTCTTTAATTAGACCATATTTGTTGATTTTTAACATCTTACCCTTATACCCTTATTCCCCCTATACCATTTTTAAAATCTATCCTCAATCCCGATATCTAACCGGAGGGAATAGGAATTGATTAATAAACTGATTAGTTACAGATAATTTTTCCCTGAAAAAACCTTAAATCAATATAAGGGAAAAATTTCATTTTCAATTTTTCCAAATCATAAATATTTACCGTACTTTTGCATTTTAAATTTTTATATATGAAGATCATAGAAGTAAAAGACAAAAAAACAGCAAAAAAATTTTTAAAAGTTCCACGTTTTTTATATAAAAATGACCCGCATTGGGTTTGTCCGCTGGATTCAACTATTGAAGATGTTTTTAATCCGGAAAAAAATATATTTTTTAAACACGGTGAAGCTATAAGATGGATATTAACTGAAAATAATGGCAATTTGATTGGAAGAGTTGCTGCCTTTATTAACAAAAAGAAAGCATATAATTTTAAACAACCAACCGGTGGAATGGGCTTTTTTGAATGTATTAATGATAAGAAAGCAGCCTTTTTGCTTTTTGATACATGCAAAGCATGGTTAGAGGAAAGAGGTATGGAAGCTATGGATGGGCCCATTAATTTTGGTGAAAATGATAACTTCTGGGGCTTGCTGGTTGAGGGTTTTATGCCACAAAGCTATGGAATGAATTATAACTTCCCTTACTATAAATCTTTTTTTGAAGACTATGGTTTTCAGTCTTATTTTGAACAAGTTTCCAATCACCTTGATATTACCAAACCATTTCCGGAACGATTCTGGAAAATTGCCGGCTGGATAAGAAAAAAACCAGGTTATAAATATGAACATTTCAGATTTAAAGATGCTGAAAAATATATTAAGGATTTAAAAGAAGTTTACGATAATGCCTGGAAATTTCATGAAAATTTTACTCCAATTGAAATTGATGACATGAGAAAGTCTTTAAAAAAAGCCAGGGCAATTATTGATGAAGAATTTATTTGGTTTGTATATAAAGATAACACACCTGTTGCATTCCTGATTATGCTTCCTGACTTTAATCAGATATTAAAATACATGAATGGGAAAATGCACATTTTTAATAAATTGAAATTTCTGTACCTTAAATACAAAAAAACAATTACGAGAACAAGAATTACAATAATGGGAGTAATTCCCGAATTTCAAAAATCCGGTATTGAATCGGCAATATTTTGGAACATGCAAAAAGTTATGGACAGAAAAACTCATTACACCGAAATTGAATTATCGTGGGTTGGTGATTTTAATCCCAAAATGCAAGCCTTGCATGATTCTGTCGGTGCATCTTTTGCAAAAAAACATATTACTTACCGTAAACTCTTTGATGAAAGTAAAAAATATTGCAAATCGGATGTTATTCCGATTGATACCAAAGAAAAAGCTGTTGATAGCAAAAAAAAGTCATAAATAATTTGGTAACTAATCAGTATTAAATTAACAATGTAAATTTCTTAACAAATTATATGGGAGTAATGGAGTAATGGAGTAATGGAAATATGGGAAATAGGGAAATAAGGAAATAGGGAAATTAAGGAAATAAGGAAATAAGGAAATAAGGGAAATACCTTTATACCCTTATAACCAAAGGGCGTCCGTCTGGATACACTTTTTAAAATCTATCCTCGAAGCCATGGATGAATAGGAATTAATTAATAAAATGCCAACTCATTATAGGAATTAAACATTCAACACTCAACATACAATATTCAACGACCAAAGGGAGTCCGTATGGATTTTCATTATTTCTGCATATTTGACTTCGCAGTTTCAATACTTTTATAAATTTTTACTTGTTTATTGATTATTGAGTGTTGTTTATTGAGTGTTTTTTTCTTAATAACATTAATAATTAATGTCGAAATAAATATTTAATCTAATTTATAATGCCTAAAAAATCGCTGAAAGCTTTTGGGATGGCGGTTATTTTTTTGTGTTATAATCTTTCATGGTTAGAAATTATGTTTGAGTAGTTATGGAATCCAGTATCCAGCGACACGAAGTCCATCCATACGGACTCCTTTTAGTCGTATGGATTCACTTCGTTTCATTAGCCCGTATGAGTATCCAGAATCAAGTATCTGTCAGAATATATTATTATTATTTATTTTTCTACTAAAGGTAACTTTTATTTAAATTTATTAAAAAAATTATGATTTATTTAAAAATTTTGTAAATTTGCAATTAAATTGTTATGAAAATAATTATAATTAATAAATGTTTAACAAAAATTTACAATCATGAAAAAATTATTACTTTTTAGTTTGGCTTTGGCAATAGGGCTTTGTTCTTTTGCTCAACAGACTTACACATTAAAAAATGTTAAGAGTGAAAAAGTTCCGCCGCAGATGAGAATTGCGGATATGGAAACATTTAAAAAAGCTCCATCAGTAACTGATGCATTAAACTCTTCGTCCTCAGTAAAAGGAACCGATATCGTTACAATTATTGACATTGGACAAGCTGCCAATGCTTATGGTTACGGTTATGCCGGTGGACAAAAATCATTGGTCTGGGCAAATGATGACCTGAATGCAGTTACCAATATTCACAGGGAAACTGCTGCAACTTACTCAGGTAACCTTGCCTACGACTTGTCACTTGATAACGGACAAACATTTGAAAACAACGTCAGAATTTATGAATCTACTATTTCGGGTGGTCAGTATAATACTGACGCAGCCCGTTATCCTAACAGTGCAATTTACAATCCGGTAGGAAATACCGACCCTGCTAATGC
This sequence comes from Bacteroidota bacterium, assembly GCA_030610255.1. Lineage (GTDB taxonomy): Bacteria > Bacteroidota > Bacteroidia > Bacteroidales > JADFUO01 > JADFUO01. Next base: position 431 of record JAUWSB010000012.1, on the reverse strand, counting down.
ATGGTTTGCATTTTTCGCTCCAACCCTTGACGCAACAAACGGAACTACTAACTGGGGAGGTTACGGCTTTGGTGTAGCTAATTTAGTTGACCATGCTGATACAACCAAACATCTAACAACATGTCATGGCGATGTTTGGCAATATATCCCCGAAGCATACACAATTACAACTCTTGGTGTAGCATGGGTTGTTGATCCGAATCTTAACTGGACAACCGGCTCAGGTGTTTATCAGGAAAACCTGATAATTAACCAGGGAACATTTGTTGATAATGATTTTGAATATGATGAATGGCTGTTTGATGCTCCAATGACAGGAACAGGATATGTTTATGATGAAAAAGTAGCTTTTGCTCCTGACGGATTAACAGGCTACATCTCATTATTGGGTAATCCCGAAGAGATCCCATTCTCAACAGATGCAGTTTATC
>JAUWSB010000162.1 GCA_030610255.1 Bacteroidota bacterium | reverse complement strand
TGTTCCGGTGGGTTTGACCATTCAACACCTCCATATAATCCTTCGGTATTTTGGCGGAAAATAACAACATCAACTTCAGGTTCTTCAATTGTGTCGCGTTTTCCTCTTCTGATAAAATTCAATGGATTTCCTTTATAAGATTTACATGGGCGGGCACAAATATCAAGTTTAAAATGCTGACGCAATCCGACTATCGGGCTTGAATAAACCAGTCCTTTATCTTTTAATGAAGGGTCAAGTTCTGCTGCAGCATCGTCTTTCGGCTTTGAGGTTATTGCACCGAATAATCCGATTTTGTGCTTTTCAAGTAAATTTAACGTACGTTCAGGTAATGGATTTCCTTCTTTTTTCCAGAATTCCCAGCCAATATCACCTTCAACATAATCAGCTTCAAAACCTGCTGCTTCTAAAACTCTTATTGCTTCTTCTAAAACTACCTTTCCGATGCCATCGCCAGGTAGTTTAACTATTGTCCTTTTTGCCATATTTTTATCTAAATTTTTTATGAATAACTAATATTAATTTTTTAGGTAACAAATATACAACAGATAAAAATACTGGCAATGATTAAAAAATAAATTTTATTTATTCTTACTAACACTTTTTTAATAATTTTGTTTCTTTAAATAATATATCTTGAAACAATATTTAAAACATCCGGTATTTCAATTAATATCAGAAACCGCAGAGGAAATGCAAAAGCCGGTTTATGTAATTGGCGGTTTTGTGAGAGATCTGTTACTGAATCAACCTTCAAAGGATATTGATATTGTTGTTTTAGGAAGTGGAATTGAACTTGCCAAAAAGGTTGCGGAAAAAATTGGAAAACATACAAAAGCAAAATACTTTAAAAATTTCGGAACTGCAATGCTCCGTTATAAAGATTGGCAGATTGAATTTGTTGGAGCTCGTAAGGAGTCTTATCGCAAAGATTCACGCAAACCGATCGTTGAAGATGGAACATTGGAAGATGACCAGAAACGCCGCGATTTTACAATCAATGCACTTGCTATTAATTTGCAGAAAGAAAAATACGGTGAACTTATTGATCCGTTCAACGGGATAGATGATTTGAAAAATAAAATTATACGAACACCATTAAATCCTGATATTACTTTTTCGGATGACCCTTTAAGAATGATGCGTGCTATCAGGTTTGCAACCCGCCTGAATTTTTTTATTGATACTGACTGCTTCAAAGCAATAAAAAGAAATAAAGAACGGATAAAAATTGTTTCAAAAGAACGAATAACCGAAGAACTAAACGGGATTATACTTGCACCTGAACCATCAAGGGGCTTTAAAATTTTACTTGAAACAGGTTTGTTAGAAATTATTTTTCCGCAAATGGTTGATTTGCAAGGCACCGAATTTATTGACGGGAAAGGTCATAAGGATAATTTTTATCATACACTTGAAGTGCTTGATAATGTTGCCGGTAAATCTGACAACCTTTGGCTGAGATGGGCTGCAATATTACATGATATTGCAAAACCACAAACAAAAATTTTCGTTCCGGATATTGGCTGGACTTTTCATGCACACGAATTTAAGGGAGCAAAAATGGTTCCTGAAATTTTCCGGAAAATGAAGCTGCCTTTAAATGAAAAGATGAGATATGTAAAAAAGTTGGTTTTGCTTCATTTGCGCCCTATCACTTTGGTTGAGAACATTGTAACAGATTCGGCAGTCAGGCGGTTATTATTTGAAGCAGGCGATGATATTGATGATCTGATGATGCTTTGCAAAGCTGATATAACCTCTAAAAATCAACAAAAAATAAAACGCTATTTAAAGAATTTTAAATTAGTAAGGGAAAAATTAAAGGATATTGAAGAAAAAGACAAACTGCGAAACTGGCAGCCACCTGTTTCAGGTGATGTCATTATGAAAACATTTAATTTAAAACCTTGCCATAAAGTCGGAATAATTAAAAATGCTATTCGTGAAGCCATTTTAGATGGAGAAATAAATAATAATTATGAAGATGCTTATGCTTTTATGATTAAAGAAGGTGAAAAGTTAGGACTTAAGATGGCTGAGGGAAGTAAAGATTTAAGATAAGTGTCTGTCCATAAAGTTAAACAATTTTTGAAATAATCCCGATAGCTATCGGGACCAAATAACAAAAAACCCGCCCGAATGACTGAAGTCCTTCAGTCGGGCGGGCAAATGACAAATAAATTCCAAATTTCAATGATCAAAACTTGTCCATACGAAGCGAAGCAAATCCGTATGGATGGATGTTCAAAACAGTTTTGAATATTGAGATTTCGGTCATTGAGATTTACCTGCCCTGTGAAATACGAAGTAATTTTTGCAAAGCAAAAATTATTTCACAGGGTAAATATTTTGGTGCTTGTCATTTGTGATTTTTTTAAATTCTAAATGCATAGTTTATAGACAGACTAAATAATGACCTCCTTAAAAAACAAAACAAATAAAACACTTATTGTAATACTTGGTCCTACTGCTGTTGGAAAAACTTCTTTCTCCATTGAACTCGCTAAACATTTTAATACTGAAATTATTTCAGCAGATTCAAGACAATTTTATCGGGAAATGAGAATTGGCACCTCAGCCCCTTACCCAGAAGAATTAAAATCAGCTATCCATCATTTTATTGGAAATCTATCAGTTACCGATTATTATAATGTTTCAAAATTTGAAAATGAGGCTCTGTGTAAATTGGAAGAAATCTTTCTATCAAACTCTTTTGCAATTATGGTTGGAGGATCGGGACTATATATTGATGCTGTTTGCAAGGGAATAGATGAACTTCCGGACCCTGATGAAAAAATCAGAAATGAGTTGAAGGAAAAGTATAAAAATCAGGGTTTGGAATCTCTTCAGCAACAATTAAAAAAATTAGACCCTGAGTATTATACAATTGTTGACATTTCAAATCCTAACCGTTTAATGCGTGCTATTGAAGTATGCCTGATTACCGGAAAAACTTTCACTTCTTTAAGAAACAATATTCCAAAAAACAGAGAATTTGAAATTATTAAAATCGGTTTGAACAGAAACAGGGAAAAACTTTTTAATATTATTAACTCAAGAGTTGATAAAATGATAAATTCCGGATTAATTGACGAAGTTAAGGGTCTAACAAAGTACAGAAATTTTAATGCTTTAAATACTGTTGGTTATAAAGAGATATTTGAATATCTTGATAAAAAAATTACACTTAAACAAGCTATCGAAAATATCAAAACCAATACCCGCAGGTATGCCAAACGTCAACTTACATGGTTTAAAAAAGATGAATCAATAAAATGGTTTCATCCTGATGATTTGCAGGAAATCATTGAATTAATCAATTCACATTAATTTACAGACAAACATTTTAAAATAAATCACATGATTAAAGATGAAATATCAAAGCTGAGAAAAGAAGTAGAAAATTGTAAAAAATGCCCGTTGTATAAAACCCGAAATAAAGTTGTATTTGGAAACGGAAGCCTGAATGCAAAAATATTTTTAGTTGGAGAAGGACCGGGATTTGATGAAGACAGGACAGGAGTAGCTTTTGTTGGCAGGTCGGGTAAATTACTGGATAAGATTTTGGAAGCATGTGGTTTTACCCGTGAAAAGCATGTATTTATCGGAAACATTGTAAAATGCCGTCCTCCTCAAAACAGGATTCCTACTATTGATGAACAGTCTTCCTGCCTTCCATTCCTTGAAAAACAGGTAGAATTATTAAATCCCGATATAATTGTAACCTTAGGTGCAACAGCATACAAGGGTCTTTTTGATTCAAATGCAAAAATTACAAGAGAAAGAGGTAATTGGAAAATCAGAAACAACCGGCTTGTAATGCCAACCTATCATCCGTCAGCATTATTACGAAATCCTGCACTGAAAAAAGACTCATGGGAAGATTTTAAAAAAGTTATTTTAAAATACAGGGAACTGGTTGACCCAGAGCATTTCTGTAAATATATTTGATTTTTTTTATATAATTGATAACTCACTTATATTTTAATTAGATTCAGTCCATAAAGTCCGATAGTTTGAATAAATATTAAAAATAACAAATGACAAGCACCAAATTTCAAACCTGCCCGTCCGTTCAGGCGGGTAAATTACAATGTTCGAAAATTCAATGACCAAAACAATTTCAAAGCTGTTTGTTTTGAACCTTTGGTCATTGATATTTGGAATTTATTTGTAATTTATAATTTGTTATTTGGTGCTTCATTTTATGTAAATCATTGCTTTAAAGATAGGTACAAATTATACCTATTACTTATAAGAAATTTCCAAAAAAAGAAATAATACATGAAAAACAAAAACCAAACCCAAAAAAGAACTACTCCTGAATGGAAGCAAAATTTATATAAAATAATTTTTGAGGCTGACACTCCCGGTGGTAAAGCATTTGACATTATCCTGTTAATTTCAATTATTCTCAGCGTGATAGTTGTTTTACTTGACAGTGTTGCCGGATTTCATACAAAATACGGGAAATTACTGTTTATTGGCGAATGGATATTTACGATATTATTTACTGTTGAATATGTGTTCAGAATAATAACTTCACTAAATTCACGAAAATATATATTTAGTTTTTATGGTATTATTGACCTGCTTGCAATACTTCCAACATATTTGAGCTTGGTTTTTGCCGGCACGCAATATCTTATGGTTATCCGTATTTTAAGACTGTTAAGGGTTTTCAGGATTTTAAAATTAGACAGATATATTGGTGCTTCCGGTTTTCTTCTTTCTGCATTAAAAAACAGTCGTCATAAAATTGCAGTATTTATCGGAACGGTTTTGACTATTGTTGTTATTATGGGTTCGGCAATGTATCTGATTGAGGGACCCGAAAATGGGTTTACAAGCATCCCCGAAAGTATTTACTGGGCTATTGTTACATTAACTACGGTGGGATATGGTGATATTGCCCCTGTTACATTTTTTGGCAAAGTGCTGGCGTCATTTATTATGATTCTTGGTTTTTCATTAATTGCAGTTCCAACAGGAATCATTACAGTTGAGATGTCGCAAATAAGTGCTCAAAGTAAAAAAAACAAAACTTGTATAAATTGTAATAAAAGCGGGCATGATGCAGATGCGGAATTTTGTAAATATTGTGGAAATCCTTTATAAATACAAACACAGTTCAATGAGCACTCCCTCTCTTTAGTGTATGTCCATAAAGTCCGATAGTTTAAATAAATATTAAAAATCACAAAACTTGTCCACCCGTATGGGCGGACAAGTTTTGATCATTGATATTTCGAATTTATTTGTTATTTGTTATTTGATTTTTGTTATTTGGTGCTTTAATTCAAAAATTGTTTGACTTTATAGACAGTCACTATTTAACATGTAACTTTAAACCATTAAACCATCCACTCATATAGACCATGTATTTAAGCCCTTCTTAGTAAATTCATATCTTTTTGATTG
>JAUWSB010000052.1 GCA_030610255.1 Bacteroidota bacterium | reverse complement strand
TCAAAATAATCTTAATTTCTCTTTTTGTTGTTCTTACAATAAATGCGAACTCTGCCTACCTGCTTATTCCAATGGATGATACACAAAAAAATCATCTGAAAGCTTATGGTATAGCATACTGGGTTTTGCAACACGATATAGAAGTAAGCTGGTTATTGAATTACAGAGGTGGAAGTTATATGTTTAAATATCATCCGGATTTTGAAAATGAATGTATTATCAGGGGAGTGAGTTACCAGGTAATTGCCGATGTGCAATCCACTGCAATATTACAGGAAATTGCACAACCTGAAATAAATATGGATGAAATAAAACTTCATAAAGCTCCAAAAATTGCCATTTACTCCCCGAAAAACAAACAGCCATGGGATGATGCAGTTACACTTGCACTTACTTATGCCGAAATTCCTTATGATGTTATTTATGATGAAGAAATCCTTGATGGTGTTTTACCGCTTTATGACTGGCTTCACCTTCACCATGAAGATTTTACAGGGCAGTATGGTAAATTCTGGTCAAGATACAGGAATTTTCCATGGTACCAGGAGGATGTTAGAGTTAATGAGGAAATTGCAAAAAATACAGGATTTAGCAAAGTTTCACAATTAAAGCTTGCAGTAGTAAAAAAAATAAGGGAATTTGTAGCAGGCGGCGGATATTTATTTGCCATGTGTTCAGCATGTGATAGTTATGATGTTGCACTTGCTGCTGATGGAGTGGATATTTGTGATGTGATGTTTGACGGCGACCTACCCGACCCTGATGCGCAATCAAAGCTTGATTATAGTAATTGTTTTGCTTTTAAGGATTTTACACTTAGCAGAAATCCACATGAATATGAAATATCATCAATAGATGTGACACAAACCCGTCCAAGAACATTAAATAAAAATAACGACTTTTTCACTTTGTTTGACTTCTCTGCAAAATGGGATCCCGTTCCAACCATGCTTTGTCAGGACCATGAAACTGTAATTAAGGCATTTATGGGACAAACAACTGCTTTTAATAAAAAGCATATTAAATCAAGTGTTTTAATTATGGGCGAAAACAAAGCAATCAATGAAGTACGCTATATTCACGGAGAATTCGGGAATGGCACCTGGACTTTTTATGGAGGACATGACCCTGAAGATTATCACCATTTTATCGGTGATCCACCTACTGAACTTGACCTTTTTCCAAACTCACCAGGCTACCGATTGATATTAAATAATATTCTTTTCCCGGCAGCAAAAAAGAAAAAGCAAAAAACATAATTTATTGAATATTGTTTATTATTTTTTTAATCCCTAAAGGATTATATGTTTATAAAATGATGACCTAATGATAAGGTACGACCCCGACGGGGTCGAATGTTTTATTCGTATCTGTTTTTCTATAAACATTTGAACCCTTCGGGTTCTGGTATTTTGTTCCATAATTCAATTTTAAATCTGATTAAAACATTCCATTTCTCTTATAGCAAAGACCTAAAAAAAGCTCAAATTAACCCGTTTTATTCATACAAGAACATAGTGAATTGTATGAATGTGCGATGGATAGAGGAAAGCAAAACGGGAAACCCCGATTTAGAAATACCCAAATTTGGAGATTGAAAAGAAACCAAATTTGTTGGTATTTCTTAATCGCAGAAAATTCGTGAATTTTCCGGGTTAAGTTCCTCTGAAAATATTATAGAAATGGAATGTTTAATATCAGCTCGTACTCTTTTCCGCCGGTATTCGGACAAGTGTAACGAGTGCGGAATAATTTTGCTTTTGTAATGCTAATTATATGTTTCAAGCTTTGGTGTAATTAATTCTATATCCAAATATTAACAATCCTTATTTTTTGTAAATCCTGAAATAATTCTTTATGTTTGTTGTTGTATTTTCACACAGCTTATTTAAACGGCGGCTAAACCATTCGTAATAAGGGTGTATTGTGCTTGCTATTTCTTGAAATATTAACTATATTAAATTTTTCTATTTGCTGAATTGATGCTGATATGGATATTTTATTGGATTTTTCCAAATTATTTATTTATATTTGTGTGTTCTACAATAAACATATTTTAAACTAAAAACCAATATTATGATTGATCTACACATTATTGAATTTGCCATAGCATTAATATTTATTGTATTGCTCCTATCCCTGTTTGTTTCATGGTTGATCGATTGGTATGCCTCCCGGACAAATCGAAAGGGAAGGTTTTTAAAAAGGATGCTAACAATAATGCTGGGAGAATCTAACGGATTAAACTGGACTGCCAGATTATATCGCCATCCCCTTATAGAAAGTTTATCAATTAAATATAATAGGATCACATCGTATATAGCCCCCAGGTTATTTGCAGAAGTATTAACTGATCTTATCATTGAAGAAGGAAAAGCTTATTCTTTTACGCAGGATAAAAAGACCGGGAAAATAAAATATCATGAAAAAGAATCAACAGATATGTTTTCGGATTTGAAAACAGGAATAGATTCCTTACCTGAAAGCGATGCAACAAGGAACTTTAAACTATATTTCGAAATAGCCAAAGAAGCTACTGAAGAAAAAACGGAAAGTTTTATCTCAAGTATTGAGAGCTGGTACAATGAATATATGCTTAGGGTAAATCATACATATAAAAGGTTGCTCAGGAAACCTCTTTTAATAACAGGATTGGTAATTGCTATCCTGTTTAATATTGATTTCATCAAGTTATCATCGGAGTTGTGGACTAATACTCATCTTCAAAAAAGCATTGTTACATTGGCTGAGGAGTTTGATAATAAATATTCCAATATTGAGGAAGTTGAAGTCAGTAAGGAGTTTTTTAAAGAATATAAAGAATCAATTGGTCTTCCGATTGGATGGAATGCCGAATTAAAAAAGGAACTCAAAAACCCTAAATTAATAAAGGAATTTGAAGAAAATTCTGGTAATTTCTTCAGTGTTATCAAACAGGTTTTTATCTATTTATTTTCCGGAACTAATTGGGTTTGGACCTTACTGCTGAAGTTGTTAGGGTTTTTTATTACGGCTCTGGTAGTATCCTTTGGTGCCCCATTCTGGTTTCAGGCTTTGCATAAAATCATCAACATTAAAAAGACAGTAGGTGTTAAATAATCAAAAACTAAGGAAATGAATAAAATATATAATTGCCACACACATGTTTTTAATATTGAAAATGCCCCAGAAAAATTTCTCTCAGGTTTTGTCGGAAAATTTGTTTCATGGTTTGCCTGGCCCATTTTAAATATCGGCATAGGTGCTTACATGATGATCAAGTTGCTTAAACTGTTTAAAAACAGACCTATTCTTCAAAAGTATGCCAGTTTTCTGAAAGTGGGCACAATGAAAAGTCAACTGAATATCTTCAAGGATTTAAAAAGTTTTTATAATCCTGATGATCATATTGTTATACTAAGTTTGAATATGGATTATATGGGAGCAGGGAAAGCCAAACACAATTATAAACAACAGATACATGAGATAAAAAGAATAAAAGCACATTATCCGGATACTTGTCTCCCCTTTTACTCAATTGATCCCAGAGCAGGAAGCCCTGGTGAATTACTATCAGAAGCAAGACAACATTTAAAGAAAAAGGGATTTGTTGGAATAAAGATATATCCTGCGCTGGGGTATTATCCTTTTGATCCGGGATTAGAAGAAGTTTATAAGTGGGCAAGTGACAAAAAAGTTCCTATTATGACCCATTGTACTAAGGTTGGCTCTTATTATTTAGGAGATATCACTGCCGAAATGATTAATCCGAATTCGTTTGTAGGCCAAGCCCTAAACTGGCCAAATAAATTTGACAAGGTAAGCTTTCCAATTACTGAAAATTTAAAAAAGAAAAAGGAGTTTTGCGATAATTTCAGCCACTTGTATAATTATGCCAGAGTATTGGAAAAATATCCTGATCTAAAAATCTGTTTTGCACATGCTGGTGATGATGTAGGAATAAAAGAAGCAAAGTCAGGTAATAGTAATAATAGTTGGTTTACCCATATCAAATACTTGATGCAAACCTATCAAAATGTTTATACTGACATAAGTTATACCTTAGTTAATAAGAAAATACATAAAGACTTGTATGAACTGTTAATAGACAAGGATATTGGTCATAAGGTGCTTTTTGGAACCGATTATTTTATGACTCTTAGGGATAAAAGCGAAGCTAAACTTAAATCTGAGTTCATGACTTTTTTAATACAACAAGACACTAAAATTGACCTTTGGGATAAACTTGCTAATAAAAACCCAAAACAATACTTAACATCAAATTTCTACAATGCTAATTTATAATTATTAAAACTGTAAGTATGTCTGATAAAGGTATCATTGATATTCATTCTCATTCCGTAATGACTCACTATCGTAATAAGAGAAGTGGAGTTCCTGCTTGTAAGGAAATTATAAAAGAAGTTTGGCCCCTGGTGGATAAAATTATGGGGAATCAGACATTTCGATCTTATAATACACAGGCTGATTTTGGGAAATTAGCAAACAACGATGTACTTGCAATCATCATCTCCCTCTATCCCCTCGAGAGAAAATGGTTCATGCCAAAATTATCGAATGGTAATTTGATGATAGAATTGATCAGCAATATTACAGGATATTCGAAAAGTAATATAAGAAAGTTAACAGCTGAAGAACCTATAAATTATTTTGCAGACCTTGTAGGAGAATATGAATATCTGAAAGAACAAATCAAAAAACAATGTAATGGGAAAAATTTTAAAATTGCAGTTGATTATGATGATTTTGCGAGAAACCTCCAATCCGGAAACACTGTTTCTATTATATTATCCATAGAAGGAGCCAGTTCACTCGGATCGAATATTCCAGAGAAGTTTCTTGAGAAAAGACCTTCCAAGGTCATGGTAAGTGATTACAATAAATTTTATCGAGACAATGTCTTTAAAATGAAATCCTGGGGGCCTAATAATGACAGTACACACTCCCCATTCATCATTGGTCTTTCGCATCATTTCTGGAATATGTTATGTGGCCATTGTGAATCGTTACCATTTTTCTTTAACCAAAGAGTAGGTAAGGAATCAGGAATTACCCCGGCAGGCTGGAAGATGATTGAGGATTTACTTTCTACCAATGATAAGAATGGTGTTCCAAATAAGACAAGGAGGATTTTAATTGATGTAAAACATATGAGTCCCAAAGCCCGAAAATCATATTATGAATATCTTGAAAATAAAAATTTGAAGGTTCCAATTATTTTTTCTCATGCTGCTGTTGGGGATGCTCCTAGCCTGGATTCATTCATAAGAAAGACAGAGGATCATAAAAGATTCAAAAATCCCAAAAACTATTTTAACACTAGTACGCTTAGTCTGAATGATGAGGATATTAAACAGGTAATAAAAACTGACGGAATAATAGGGATTGTTTTGCATGAAGGTCGCATCGCTTCAAATAAAGCCATGAAAGGAAAAGCTTATGGAGTGAAAAATAATAAGAAATTGATTGATAATTTGGAACAGGAAATCAAGGACTTGGAAACTCGGAAACGTAGGACCGGAAACGTGACAAAGAAAAATCGTTTGATGAGAAAAATTAATAATCGTTTAATAAAAATTGGTAAGGCTAAGGAGCAAATCAAGCATGCTTATGTATGTATGATCATGGCTAATATTTTCAGGGTGGTGGAAACTACATACAAAATGGATAATAACTACCAGGGTAAAGGTTGGGATCATGTTTGTATTGGTTCTGATTATGATGGCATGATCAACAAACTGGATTATCTTGGGACAGCAAATGAATTCCCGGAATTGAGAAATCGGTTCTTAAAGTTTTTAAAGCAACCTGAACCTTTGCTTGGATTTGATGAAAGTTGGACAACAAAAAAACTTAAAGATTTACAATTTGGGATATCACCGGATAAGTTAATAGAGATGTTTTTTAGTGAGAATGTTAAGTCTTTCTTTAAAAAGTTTTATAATGTAAATTATTTGATAAAAAAATCTAACTGAAGTCATTGGGATAAATGCAAAGTATGCTTGTAATTGCCTCAACTTTCAAAAACCTGACGTATAAGTGCCGGTTTTTCAATACATTTTCAAGTACCTAAAGGTAAGTTATTTGGTAGTTCATAAATGCAAATATAACAATTTGCTCAATATATTTTACTCACCAGGTGCACGATTGCAACACTTGCCTGTCTATTCATAATCATTTTTCCCGTTATCAGATCCTGATTGATCAGCAATCGATAATAATATATTCCATTTGCAAGACCAGAGGTATAGAGATCAAATTGATGTTCTCCGGCAATTTGAATTTAGTTTAACGGGAGTCTACGCTTATACTCCAAATTTTACGATAAAATAGTAAATATTTCTATGTTACGTTTCATATAATGCTTTAAAAAATCTTACAGATAAATTTTGTGAAACTCTGTGTATTCTTTATAGTGCTTTACGACTTATGAATTTTTGTGCTTCAGAACCTTCATTTGTATCATTTTTAGTTAAATCCTGATAAACTTCTCTTTTGGATACTTCAACAAATACAGCAGTTTCTTTGTCTCTCGCTTCTATATTATCATCTTTGGTTTGAACAGAGATAGTTTGTTCTGTGCTGGTCTTATTAAAGGATTCATGGTCAGATTTATAGCTGTTAATAGCAATACTTGGAGCAATAACAAGAGCTACAACTGACATTAACTTGATAAGTATATTCAATGAAGGACCTGATGTGTCTTTAAAAGGGTCACCGACAGTATCACCAACAACAGCAGCTTTGTGAGGATCAGATCCTTTAGTGTATTTAATACCGTCAAATTCAACTCCTGCCTCTATCATTTTTTTTGCATTATCCCATGCTCCTCCTGCATTTGACTGAAAAATTGCCATTAAAACACCAACTACTGTTACGCCTGCAAGCAAACCTCCAAGCATTTCCGGTCCACCGAAAAAACCAAATAGCACAGGAACAGATATTGCCAAAATACCCGGCAATATCATTTTTTTTATTGAAGCATTAGTTGATATAGCTACACATTTTTGGTATTCAGGAACACCATCAGCTGCATCAAAGATTTTCTTTTCTTCTTCATTAGCTTTGCTAATATCAGAATCATATTTCTTCATAATTTCGAGTGCAGCTTTTAAAGCAGGTATCTCTTTAAATTGCCTTCTAACTTCTTCTATCATTGCCATTGCAGCTTCACCAACTGCCTTCATTGCCATTGCAGAAAAAACAAAAGGAAGCATTCCTCCTATAAATAAACCTGCCATGACTTTTGGAGTAGAAATATCAATAGTATAAATTCCGGCTTGTTGCATAAATGCAGAAAATAAAGCCAATGCTGTTAAGGCAGCAGAAGCAATTGCAAAACCTTTTCCGATTGCTGCGGTTGTATTGCCAACAGCATCCAGTTTGTCAGTTCTTTGGCGAACTTCTTTTGGTAGTTCTGCCATCTCGGCAATACCACCGGCATTATCAGAAATAGGCCCATAAGCATCAACTGCAAGCTGTATTCCTGTATTTGCAAGCATACCAACCGCTGCAATAGCAATTCCGTATAATCCTGCAAAATAGTAAGAACCTAAAATAGCAAGAGCAATTAACAATATTGGTACTGCTGTTGACATCATACCGATAGACAGTCCTGAAATAATATTAGTAGCCGGACCCGTAAGAGATTGTCTGGCTATTTTTCTAACCGGAGAGTTTCCCATACCTGTATAATATTCAGTGATCTTGCCAACCCCGAGTCCGGCAATAAGACCAATAATAGTTGCAATAAATACTCCTAATGAACTATATTCAAAATTATTAACAGTCCAGTTTGAAGGTAAAAACCATCTGATAATAAAGAAAGAGGCAATAACCATAATTCCGGCAGAAATAAATTGTCCTGTATTTAAAGCTTTTTGTGGATCTTTACCTTCTTTAACTCTTACGAAGAATGTACCAATGATTGATACTATTATTCCGGTTCCTGCTAACACTAATGGCAAAATCACAGCTCCGAGACTGAAAAAATCCATATCAGTGAACTTAGTAACAAAGATTGCTCCTAAAACCATAGTTGCGACAATTGAACCTACAAACGATTCAAATAAGTCAGCGCCCATACCTGCAACGTCTCCTACATTGTCTCCGACATTGTCAGCAATTGTGGCAGGATTTAATGGATGATCTTCCGGGATGCCGGCTTCTACTTTCCCTACCAGGTCAGCACCAACATCAGCAGCTTTGGTATATATGCCACCGCCTACACGTGCAAATAATGCAATAGAGGAAGCTCCCAGTGAAAAGCCTGTAATAACATTAATAACTGTGGCTAATCCCCACTCAACACCTATTACATAATTATACAGCAGAAAAAGCAGGCTTAACCCTAAAACTCCAAGTGAAACAACACCCATGCCCATTACAGAACCTCCTGAAAATGCCACTTCCAGGGCTTTATTTAATGAAATACGTGCAGCATTTGTTGTTCTTACATTGGCTTTTGTAGCAACACGCATACCTATAAACCCTGCCAATCCTGATGTTAATGCACCAATCAGAAAAGATAGTGCAACAAATGCATTTGATTCTTCCTCGCTGCTACCTTTAAAAATGAGCAATAATGCAATAGCAATAACAAAAATTGCTAAGACTTTATATTCAGCTTTTAAAAAAGCCATTGCTCCATCGGAGATATTTTTGGCAATTAATGCCATTTTTTTACTTCCAACTTCTTTCTTTTTTATCCAATTGGTTTTCCAAAATGTAAATAATAACCCAATTATTGCTGCAGCCGGTAAATAATAAATTAAATTTTCCATTTATTAAATAATTGATTAATAATTTGTTAATAATTTGCTAATAATTTGATTCAGGTAATTTTTAATGACCGCAATAGTAGAAATAAATAATCTAATTACCAACATGTTTTTTAATTAAATATTTTACATAAGTTAAAAACGAATAATTGAAATCATTTTGAGTGTCGTCTTTAATATCTTCCTTTTCAATCAGTTTCCAGTCGTCAAAATTTACTTCAAAAAAAGTATCTGCCTCAAAATCTTTATGAACTCTGGTTAAATAAAATTTATTTGCAAAAGGTAAAAATTGTTTATAAATGGAAGCACCGCCAATAATGAAACTTTCTTCTGCTTCATTGCATAAATCCAAGGCTTCATCAATTGAATAAACTGTTATACATCCCTCAAATTTATCGTTTTTATCATCAGAAATTACAATATTTTTTCTGTTGGGCAACGGACCGTTTGGCAATGATTCATAAGTTTTTTTACCCATTATTACCTGATGTCCTTTTGTGATTTTTTTAAATCGTTTCAAGTCATTTGAGATGTGCCATAAAAGTTTGTTATCCTTTCCGATGGCATTATTCTGAGCAATTGCAACAATTATTGATATTTTTCTCATTAATTTCTGAATTTATTAATATTGTGCCGTGTAAAATTACAAAACTGTTAAACCGAAATCTTACCTTTAATATGAGGATGGGCAACATAATCCATCAGTTCAAAATCTTCATATTTAAAATTAAAAATATTATTTACTTCAGGATTGATTTTCATGCTTGGTAGTTTGTATGGTTTACGTGTTAGCTGCAATTTCACCTGATCAGTATGATTCAGATAGATATGAGCATCACCGAAAGTGTGAACAAAGTCACCTGGTTTAAGGTTAGTTACCTGGGCTACCATCATTGTCAAAAGTGAATATGAAGCAATATTAAAAGGCACTCCAAGAAAAATATCAGCACTTCGCTGATATAAATGGCAGGATAATTTTCCGTCGGCAACATAAAACTGGAACAAAATATGGCATGGAGGCAAAGCC
This sequence comes from Bacteroidota bacterium, assembly GCA_030610255.1. GTDB lineage: Bacteria > Bacteroidota > Bacteroidia > Bacteroidales > JADFUO01 > JADFUO01. The sequence goes on along the minus strand of JAUWSB010000052.1, from coordinate 3,936 downwards.
ATTTTATCCAGTTCGCCAACATTCCATGCATTGATTATATGTCTTCTTGAATCTGGATTTGATTTTATTGATTCAATTAAATTAGTGATTTGGTCAATATATTTACCATCCGGTGTAGGCCACGACCGCCACTGGTAGCCATAAATATGTCCAAGGTCGCCGTTTTCATCAGCCCATTCATCCCAAATAGTTACTTTATTATCATTAAGAAATTTTACGTTTGTATCACCAGCCAAAAACCAAAGCAGTTCATAAATGATTGACCTTAAATGCAGTTTTTTGGTTGTCATCACCGGAAAACCTTTATTTAAATCAAATCTCATCTGATAACCAAAAACGCTGATAGTTCCGGTTCCTGTGCGGTCTTTTTTTTCAATTCCTGTTTTTAAAACGTGATCTAATAAATCAAGATATTGTTTCATTATATTAATATTTTTGTTATTGGATATTGCAGTAGAGACAAGCCATGGCTTGTCTCTATCCAATCAGCATTCCGATAATAGTTGCAGAAAACAAAGATGCGATTGTACCTGCCAGTAATGCTTTCATTCCATATTTTGAAAGCAACACTCTTTGATTTGGAGCAAGCGAACCTATACCTCCAATCTGAATACCTATTGAAGCAAAATTTGCAAAACCGCAAAGCATATATGTTGCCATAATAATTGATTTTGGATGTGCAAAGGCACCTGCTTCTTTCAGGTCGGCAAGACTGATATATCCAATGAATTCCGTCATAATTATTTTTTCGCCGAGCAAACGACCGACAAGTGTCATATCCTGTGCACTTACACCAATCAACCACATCAAAGGGGAAAAAATATATCCTAAGATAAATTGGAGCGAAAGTTCATTATACTGACCACTTGTACCCTCTGCAATCAGGGAGTTTAACCCTGTCCACCCGCCAATTTTCATCATAATAAAATTGAACATTGCTATAAATGCAATGAATACCAGCAGCATTGCAGCTACATTTACCGCTAATTTTATTCCATCTATTGTGCCGTTTGAAATAGCATCAAGCACATTAGTGCCAATCTTTTCTTTTGATATTTCTATAGTTTTTGAAACATCTTCGGTTTGAGGCACTAAAATTTTTGATGCAACAATAGCTCCGGGTGCAGCCATTATTGAAGCAGCTAATAAATGTTTTGCAAACAGCAACCGTTGTACCGGGTCATCACCACCTAAAAAACTAATATAAACCGCAAGTATACCTCCTGCAAGCGTAGCCATGCCTCCTGTCATTACAAGCAATATCTCCGACTTATTCATTTTTGGGAGATATGCCTTTATCATGAGTGGAGATTCAGTTTGTCCTAAAAATATATTTCCTGCTACTGATAAGCTTTCAGCTCCTGATAATTTCATAGCTTTTGACATCAACCATGCAAGAACATAAACTATTTTTTGGATAATTTTTAAAAAATACAAAAGACTCATTAATGCTGAAAAGAAAATAATTGTTGGTAATATCTGTGTTGCAAAATTGATAAGCGGTGCTTCTACTTCACCTGTTACCATTGATCTAAATAAAAAATCACTGCCAGCTTTTGTAAAATCAAGAATAAGAACAAATATTTTTCCGGTAAATTCAAAAATAGCCTGAATAACAGGAATATGGAGTATCCCTATTGCGATAAGCACTTGTATGCAAAGTCCGGTAATTATTATTCTCCATGATATTGCTTTACGGTTGTTGCTGAAAACATAAGCAATTAAAACCAAAACTATAATCCCTAAAATTCCCCTCAAAATTGTTAGAAAACTAATACCTGACCCTTTTTCAGAAATAAGAATGCTTTTTTTTCCTTCTGATATTATTGTCAAATCTTTTTCTGCAGCTTTAACCGACATTTCAACCGTAGAATCAATATTAGGGATTTCAAATGATGTTGAATCATTTTGAATTGATGAATTTTGAGCAATGACTATTACCGAACCTCTTGCTATAACTGCTATTATAAAAATTAAAAATTTATATTTCATATATATAATTTAATTTAAAAAAAATAATTGCCATTGCATTATGAAGTCCATTTTCAGGATACATACAATGACAATAAAAATATTACTTCTTCCAAGCATTTAGCCATTTAACCATTCATTCTCAGAATCTGTAACTGTTCTTTAATTTTCGCTAAAAGTGGGTTAAGTTTTAAACTTGTTTTATCACACTTTTTTCCTTCTGTTAATTTCATCCCTGATTTCAGACGCCTTCTCATATTCTTCATTATCAATAGCTTTTTTCAGTAGAATATGTAATTCATTCAATGAGTAATCGGCATATAAATTTCCTTTTTTATATTCTCGCTGAGTTTTTTGCTTACCCAACGGACTTGCAATAGTTTCATCCAAAATAATACCTGCTTTTGCCAAAATTTTTTCATAGGTATAAATAGGGCAATGAAATCTTATAGCCAAAGCAACGGCATCTGAAGTACGTGAATCTATCTCGTTTATAATATCACCCTGTTCACATATTAATTTTGCAAAAAATACTCCTTCATGAAATTTATTTATTATAACTTCCTTAATTATTACATTATAAGTATCGGCAAATTTCTTAAATAGATCGTGAGTTAAGGGTCTTGACGGTTTCATCTTTTCAAGTTCAATAGCGATTGCCTGCGCCTCAAATCCACCGATAATGATTGGGAGTCTTCTTTTTGAGCCTACTTCTCCCATAATCAATGCATAAGCCCCGCTTTGCGACTGACTATATGACATTCCTATTATTTCAAGCCTGATTTTATCCATTTTATTAAAAAATAATAAAGATAATTTAAAAACGGTTAAGTTGATAAAAGTATTATTTTTTTTATAAAAACTTAATAATTTATTAACAATTATTTTTTAAGCTTATACTTTATTGTCTATTTACAGTAATATTAAATTCAAATTGCAAATATGTTGAAAAAAAATCAAATTTTCATTTTTATTGGAATTCTTTTCGGATTATGGCAATACATAAATATTAAAAAATGCCGATGAATTTAATTTTGAAAAAGCGGCAGTAGTTTTGTGATATGTTTTCCTGCAACTGTTGCTGACACTGCCAGTTCTATATTTTTTAGATTCCTTTTTTATTAACTTTATACTTAATACTTTAGCCTTTAGCCTTCCCCTGCCACTTGTATATTTTTCAGTTTATCTTCTTTATCAAACATCAAACTGTTCCCATTAATTTATTCACAATATTTCAACCAAACATCATTCATGTTTTAAAGATTATTAAATTTGCAGATTCAATTTTTTAAAGAGTTTTTTAAAATTATTATTAACAGCAGTTTAATATATATATAAAATGATAACTAACAATTTTATTAAACGACATAATGGACCACGTGAAGAAGAAGTTAATCAAATGCTTGAAAAGATCGGTGTTTCTTCTCTTGATGAATTAATTGATGAAACCGTTCCAAAGGCAATAAGATTAAAAGAACCTTTGAACTTGCCCGATGGGTTAAATGAATACGAATATTTAAATCATATTAAGAAAATTGCGGCAAGAAACAAAATCTATAAATCGTATATCGGTTTGGGATATTACAATACAATAACTCCCGGAGTTATTACAAGAAACATTCTGGAAAATCCGGGTTGGTATACTTCATATACTCCGTATCAGGCTGAGATTTCACAAGGACGGCTTGAAGCATTGCTTAATTTTCAAACAATGGTTTCCGACCTTACTGGCTTACCTTTGGCAAATGCTTCATTGCTTGATGAGGGAACTGCTGCTGCCGAAGCAATGATAATGTTATTTAATACACGCCCGAGAGCCGCTGTAAAACGTGAAGCCAATATTTTCTTTGTGTCTGATGATATGTTCCCGCAAACAATTGATGTTATTAAAACCCGTGCTGTACCACTTGGAATAAAAGTTGAAATTAGTGATTTAAAAAAGTTTGAATTGAATGATAAAATTTT